>CAMDKT010000182.1 GCA_945900935.1 Candidatus Sulfopaludibacter sp. SbA3
CGCCCGACTTCAAGCTGAACGCATTTCTTTCCAAGTTGCAGCGCCGCCCGATGGCTGGCCTCACGCTCGCCGCGGATGCAAATCTGGCCGACATCTACCCGCTGCAGGAACAGACGTATGCCGGTTCGGAAGCCGCCTGGGTTGGCCGCTACAAACGGTCGGCGAGGACAAACTTCCGCGCCGGTCCGGTGCAACTGGCAGTCGCGCTGCCCACGCAAGAAACGGCGCATCCGCAACTGCCGCGCGCCTGGGCCAAAGCCCGCGTCGATGCCCTGCTCGAAAAAATCGAGCGCGATGGCGAGGACCGCGCGACCATCGACGAGATCATTCGCCTCTCCCGCAAATACAAGTTCATCACGCCTTATACTTCGTTCCTCGCCGCGCCGCGCGCGCTGCTTCGCCCACGCCTTATCCGACCCGGCGATCCAGTCCTCCGCGTGCGCACCGACGCGCTGATTTCCTCCGTCGTCGCCGTCTTCCCCTTCGGCCTCGTCAAGCCGCTGAAGTTCCTTCCAGGCGAGGACATCTGGCAAACGCGCTTCCTCGCCCCTGTCGATATGGCCGACGGCACGCATAGCGTCAATCTCGTCCTGCGCGATAAAAACGGCAACACCTATAAAGAGGCCCGCACATTCGTTATCGCCAGCAAGCCGCCGCTCGTCCGCGCCCATTTAGACAAGAAAAATTATCGCCCCGGTGACAGCGTGCTGATCCGCGCCTCCGCCTCCGCCACCACGCGGACCGTCACCGCCCGCATGTATGGAGTGCCCCCGGTGGCGCTTCGCTGGGACACGAAGTCGTTGTCCAATGCGGCGCGTTTCCAGTTGCCGCGAGACATAGCGCCCGGCCGCTACACCCTCACCGTTACCGCCGAAGACATGGCGCACAACATCGGCTCGCAGGAGGTGTCGCTTGCAATTCTCCCGTAAGCTGCTGCTCATTTCCGGCCTCGCCGCCACGCTCGCCGCTGACCTCCCGGAATGGATTTCAACCATCGAGGTTCGCCACCAGCTCGAAGACGTTTTTTATCGAACCGTAACCTTCGGCGCCAACGTTCTTTCCTGGCGCAAACCGCCTAAGGAAACCCGGCCGCTGTTGTCAGAGCGAATGCAGCAGTCTCCCGCCGACGCGCATCTCTTCCTGCTCCGGGCCTGGGAAGCGGAGGCCCAACTCGACTTTGCCGCAGCCGAAGCGGATTGGACGAAATATGCCCAAATCGCTCCGTCCCGTGCGCAGGGCTGGGGCGCGAAAGCCAACTTTCATCAGCGCCGCAACGAACCGGAGAAGGAACTGGCCGCCCTGCTGGAAGCGGCCAAATTACCTAACACCGGATTCGAGATCTATCGCCCCGTCCGTTCCCAGCAAGCATGGCTGGCCCTTGATCGCGCCGCCCAGATAGCACCCGATCATCTGCTCGCCGACGCCCGCGCACTGGAGGTGCTAAGCGCCCGCGAAGCCCGTTATCCCAACGAATTCGAATCCTACTCTCGCTTTGCCGCCTGGCTGACAGTTCGCCAGCGCTGGGCCGATGTCGAAGCGCTTCTCGCCCGTTATCAGAACGCGTTTCCAAACGACGAAGTCTGGCCGCTGGAACTGCGCGCTTCCATCGAACGCGGCCGCAATGGAGCCAACGCAGCCATCGCCCTATACGATCGCGCTTTCCGCGCCGACTGGCCGGATTCCTTATTAAACGCCTATTTCGGACTGCTCGATGAAACCGGCGCCCGCCGCCGCTTTGCCGTCGCCGCCCGTCAACGCCAGCTCGCCGATCCCGCCGCCCTCGACCCCGCCGCCCGCCTCTTCCATCACCACCGCCTCAGCGGCGATACGGCCGGCGCTCAGCGCGTGCTCCACGAATGGAACAAGGCTCGCAATGGCCGCTGGACGCCGGCCGAACAACTGCTGCTCGCCGGTTTCTATGCAAGAGTGCAAAGTACCGAAGAAGCCGCCCGCTTCTACCACGCCGCCGGCAATGAAGAAGGCCTCGCCGCGCTCATCAATCTGCTGGTTCAACAGGCCGCCCAGCCCTTCCGTTTCGGCGGCGGCGATCTCTCCTTCTATCGCGACATCGCCACGCTCGACGTAAACCCGGGCTTCTGGAACGGCATCGTTTCTCTTGTCCTAAATGGCCAAACGCCGGCGTCCGAATTGGGCGAGCAGGAGCGCAAAGCCGTCCCGTATTTCCACCGCGCCGCCGCCGCCGAACTGCTGCGCGTTTTCGATTCGCGCTTCCCGCAATCCGCCCGCCGTTCTCAACTCCACGCGCAAGTCATCGAGGCTTCGGCGCTCCACGCCGAGTCCGATCGCGTGATTCAACTCGGTGCTGCTTTCCTCGCCGCTTTCCCCAATGCGACCGAACGCACGCGCATCGCTCTGGTCACCGCCGACGCCCACGCCCGCCTCAATCAAACGCAGCCCGAGTTCGCCCTCTATGACGCGCTGCTCAACGAACTCGCCGCCAAGGCCGGACGCGTCCCCATCGGCGAAACCGCCGCCGCCGCCCGCAATCCCGAATATCCGCGCGTCCTGGACCGCTACATCGCCCGCCTTGTCGCGATGAAGCAACTCGCCCCCGCCCTCGCGCTCTATCGCCGCGAAATCGATCGCAACCCCAACGATCCCGGCATCTACGAACGTCTCGCCGCGTTCCTGGAACAGAACAAAATGACCGGCGAAATGGAAGCCACCTATCGCCGCGCCATGCAACAGTTCCCCGATAAAAGCTGGTCGCACAAACTCGCCCGTTTTTTCCTGCGCCAGAAAATGACGGCGCAATTTGATCAGTTCACCCGCGAAGTGTCCGCCGTATTCTCAGGCACTGAACTCGCCGCCTATCTGTCCCAGCAGGGCGTGGGAGACGCAGTTTTATTTCGACAAGTAAACCTCTACGCCTATCGCCGTTTCCCGCATCATTTGCCATTCGTCAAGAACCTCCTTTCGGCCTACGGCAGCCGCGACACGCCCGATCCCGCCGAATGGGAACGGCTCCTCCGCGCCAATTGGGTTTACGACGAAGGTCTTCGTACTCGATTCTTCGAATACCTCTCGCGCACGAAAAAGCTCGACGCCGAACTCGCCGCGCTTCAATTGCAGACGAACAACAACCCCGCCGCCGCGCTCTGGGTCGCCGAGGCCGAAGCCTGGAAAGGCCATTTCGAAACCGCTGCGCCGCTGCTCAAAGCCGTCGCCGCCGATTTCCCCGCTGACACCGCGCTAGTCACTCGCGCCGCCGCCGTCCACCGTTCGCTCCAACAAATCGACACCGCCATTCCACTCGAAGAAACCCTCGCCCAAGCGCATCCCACGGACGCCGCCATCCTTACGCGCCTTGGCGAAATGCAGGCGGAACAGGAACGATTTGACCGCGCCGGCGCGTATTGGAATCGCATCATCGCCATCGCCCCCGGCCGCGCCGCCAACTATTTGGAAACCGCCACGCTCCATTGGGATTATTACCGTTACGACGAAGCCATCGCCCGCATCAATGAAGGCCGCCTCCGTCTGAACACCCCGCGTCTGTTCGCTTTCGAGGCCGGCGCCATCCGCGAGAATCAAGGCGACCTGGCCGCTGCCGCCCGCGAATACGTCAGCGCCGCCGTCGACGATGGCCCTGAGTCCAATTCGCGCCGACGCCTCATCAAAGTAGCCACTCGCGCCGCCTGGCGTCAGCCCGTTGACGCCGCCCTCGCCGCCTCCGGCAACAGCGCCAAAACGCTCGCCCTCCGTGTCGTCATGCTCGAATCGCAGTCGCGAAAACAGGATATCGAGGGCCTTTTAATCCAAGCCGCGCAATCGGCCAACGCCGATCTCCTCATCGAAATTCGTCAACACGCCCAACGCTCCGGCCTCGCCAATATAGAGCGCCTCGTCCTTGATCGCCAATACGCCCTGGCCGATCAACCTACCGCCAAAATGGCCGCCCTCGCCGAACGAATGCGTTTCGAGGAAGCCGCTAACGCGCAGGCTGCCGCTGCCCAAGCTGTTGAAACGCTGCTCCGCGAAAATCCGCGTTCGGTCGGCGCAATCCGCACCGCCGTCAATTATTTCTGGCGCGCCGGGCAGAAGGGCCGCGCCGCGGATGTGCTGCTCGCCGCCGCGCCCAACGCCTATCCCGATCTCCAACGCCAGTTCCGCTTGGAAGCCATTCGCAAGTTATCGGAATCGGCCGACTACACCCGCGCGCACCGCGAAGCCGCGCCTCTCTTAACCGCCAATCCGCTCGATGAACAAGTGATCGCGCTCAAGGCCGATGCCTTCGCCCGCGCCAAGGATGACGCCGCGCTCAGCGGGTTCTACAAAGCCACCCTCACCGCGTTCCAAACTGCCAAACGCCCCACCGCGGCCCTGCGCCGTGCCTGGATCCCCGCGCTTATTCGTTTGAACGACAATACCGGCGCCGCCGATCAGTACATCGAACTCCTCAAGCAATTCTCCGAAGACGAAAATCTCCAACGCGAAGCCGCCCGTTTCGCCAGCGCCAACGGCCAGCGCGATCGCATCACCGGCTTCTTCGCCAAAGCGGAATCCGACTCGCCCCGCGACGCCCGGTGGCCCATCGTCCGCGCCCGCCTGGAAAACGAATTCGGCGATTTCAACGCCGCCCTCGCCGCCTGGGGCCGTGCCGTCGCGCTCCGCCCTGAACGCGTCGATCTTCTCAGCAGCCGCGCCCATCTGGAAGAGCGGCTCTCTCAATTCGATAAGGCCACCGCTTCCTACCGCAAACTCTTCGAAATCAGCTTTCGGAATCCGGCCTTCCTCGAAGAAGGCGCGCGCGTCCTCGCCCGCCAAGGCAAGACGGACGAATGCGTCCGCTGGCTCCGCGAGGCTTTCCCGAACAACGGCCTCGCCGTCGCCGTCCGCCTGCTCGAATGGGGCGCGCCGGAACAGGCTCGCGCCGAAGTGCTACGGGCCAACGCCACCACCGATCCCGACCTCGCCGCCGCCCTCTACGCCCGTGCCGCCACCGAACTCCGTCAGCTTGACAATATCGCCCAAACCCTTGATGCCAAGGCAACCGGCATGTCCCCCGAGCGCCTGGGCCAGTATCGCCAACGCTGGATTACCGCCGCCGCCAACACCGCCGCCGCTCTCTACACACCCGAAGAAAAGATCCGCTTCGGACTCTGGCTCGAAGCCCAGCGCGCGACCGTCGTTACGGACACTCTAGCCAACGCCGCCCTCCAAGCCGGCCTCGCCGAAACCGCCGCCCGCATTTACCATCAGGCCATGCTCGCCGATCCTGGCACCGAACGAAGCGCCGCTTATCTGGAGCAATTAACGCGCCTGCAAACGCAGCGCCAACAGTTCGGCGAACTCGGCCGCCAAGTCGAAGCCTATCATCGAGTTTTCCCGAATACGCCGGATAAAATTGCCCTCCTCCACCGCGCCCGCTCCGCCTACTACGCCGCCGGTGACGACCCGGCCGAACTCCGCGTCCTCAGTACGCTCCAAGCCGCCAGTAGTATCGATGAGGCCGGAATGGATCGCTATTTCGAATTCATTACCCGGCGTCCTCCCGCCCCCATCAACGCCCGCCAAGCCCAGCAACCCGTCTTCATGGACGCCCTCGCCAATTACGCCATCCGCACCGCCAAAGCGCCCATCGTCACGCAGGCCATCAGTAACCGCCGCGGGCCGCTGTGGCAAAACGCCAGCCGCGCCATCACCGGCCTTTATCTCAACGAAAACACCCCCGCCGTTCGCAAAGCATTCATCGATTCTCTCGGCCCCGAACGCATCGGCGACAAACTCGCCCTTGCCGGCAATCGCGATTCCATCCTCGCCGGTGATATCTGGTTCTATTACGCCGGCCGCTACGGCGCCTGGCTCCAACTCGCTCAGGACGCGAACTCGCCGCACTACCTTGCCGCGCTTGTCGAACGCCGTTCCAACAGCGCCGCGGCCTATCTCGCCCTCGGTGAAGAGTCGGGCGCAGTCCAAGCCGAACAAGCCTATCGGACCGCTCTCGTTCTCGACGAACACCAGCCCATCGCCTACTCTCGCCTCGCCGCGCTCGCCCTCGCCGGCGGCGATAAAGCAAAAGCCGCCGGACTCTATCGCCAGACTATCGACGAACTCGTTTGGTGGCAAAACAACCGCCGCGTTCCGGAATGGTTCTGGGCCGAGGCTGCCCGCCTCATGCGCGAGGCCGGTGCCGCTGGACTTCGCAACGACATCCGCGATCCCGTCGATACGCTCATCCGCGGCTACGTCAAACGCAACGGCGCTTACCGCGTTCGCGAACTCCTCGAAGGCGCGATCGCGCTCGCCGGTGACCCTGCCGCCGGTGTCGAATGGATCGCGCAAATTTCCCGATCCGCCGCCGATCCCGCCGGCTTCCTCGCCCAGATCAATAATGAATCCTGGCTTCCCGAATCCGGCCGCGAAACGCTACTCAAACTGCAAACGGATTTCGCCATCGATCGCTTCAATCGCGCCACCGGCGAAGAGCGCGCCATGGCCCAGGAACAGGCCGACAGCGCCCGCATCCGCTACGCGTCTTATCTCCTCACCCACAGCCGCGCCGCCGCCGCACGCCCCGTCGTAGACGCCCTGCTTGCCAATCCCGGCATCCGCCATCGCTACGACGTTTCCGAACTCCGTCTCCTCCTTGCCGTCAACGAAAAGCGCGTCGACGCCGTATTGAATGATCTTCCCAAAGAAGCCGAAACGCTCCGCAATTTAGGCAACGGCCTCCGCCGCGCCGGCTTCGCCGCTGAAGCCCGAACCGTCCTCTTCGCCTCGTACGAAATCGATCTAAAAGACGGCAATGCTGAAACCGCCATCCCCGGCCTCGCCGCGCTTCACATCGAAGCCGGCGCCCCCGAAAAGGCCATCCCCCTCCTCGACGTCTACATCATGCAGGCCGATGTGCCATTCGCCCGTCATCAAACCGCCGGCGATCTTTTCCTCCGCAACAAACGCAAGCCGGAAGCCGTCCGCTATCTGGAACCGCTCGTCGCCGCCGAGCCCTGGAATCGCACCGCAAAAACCCTGTTGGCAGAAGCCCGCGACGATGAATCCGCCTTCACCGCCGTTGCCGCCGACTCCGCAGCCGGCTATGCCGATCGCCTGAAATCCGCCCTTTGGATCGGCGCCAACAAACCCAAATCCATCCAATCCGGCTCGGGCGAACTCAACTTCCTTGCCGCCAATCGAATCACCGACGTCGCCTCCGAACAGCCTCTCTGGGCCGCCGCCCGCCGCCTCGCCGCCAACAACGCAAAGAACGAATCCACCATGATCCGCCTCTACCGCGCCGTCCTCGGCATCCATCCGAACGATGACGAATCGGCACTGAAACTCTTCCGCGCGCTACTCCAAATCGGCCGCCCGCGCGAGGCCGCCTCGGCCATCGAAGATCGTGTCCACATCATCACTGAACTCGCCGACCGTGCCCGCCTCGCCGACGCCTACGTCCGTACCAATCAGCTCCAGCGCGCCATCCAAACGTTCGACCAGATTTTTGAGATCGGAACGCCGGCGGAAACCAACCGTTGGCGCAACGCCGCCGCCATTGTACGCGCCCAAGCCGCTCGCGATCAGCAAAACCAAATGCGCCGCCCCGTCATCGCCCAGGAACTCGAACAAAGTAACATCGTGAAACCGAGGATTACCCGATGAAGCGCCGCTATATCTGGCTGCTCCCCGCGCTCGCAGCCGCCGTCTGGCTCGTCGCCCAAAACGCCGCGCCTCCTCCCTCACCGCTGCCCCATTTTCCGCCCGGCGCCATGCTCACCCTTGACGCCCGGGACTTTGGGCATCTCCTCCGCGAATGGAATGCCTCGCAGGCGAAGAAGGATTGGCTCGACGGAGACGCCTATCGGCAATTCGCCGTCTCCCGTCTCGCCCAGCGTTTGCAGGAAGCGCAGCAGGAGTTCGCCGATGCGTCGAAAGCGCCCATCGACATGACCCTCCTCGAACAACTCGCAGGGGACCGCGCCGCCCTTGCGCTTTACAATCCCGGCGATCTCGAATTCCTCTTCGTCACACGCATGACCGAAGCCCGCTTCGCCGCGTCTCTGCTCGGCCGCCAGCGAGCCAATCTCTCACCGCGCAACGCCTCCGGCACGCCCTATTTCGTCGCGACGAACCCCGCTTCCAAACGCGTCGTGGCGTTCTCCATTCGCGGCGAATGGCTTATCGCCGGCACCACCGAAGCCCTCGTCGCCCAGTGCCTGCAACGCATGGCCGCCAATACCAACAATGGCCTCACCAGCGAAGACTGGTACGCCCGCGCCGCCCAGGCCGCCGGTCCGCAAGGCGAACTCCGGATGGCCGCAAACATGGACGCGCTTTACAGCTCGCCCCATTTCCGAAGCTATTGGATTCATCGTAACCGCGCCGATTTATTCCCCTTCAGCGCCACCATCAGTGACCTTGACCGCCAGTCCAATCAGTGGACCGAGCGCCGCGTCCTGATCCGCAAACAGGCCACAACAGCAACACCCGTCAACGCCGCCAATTGGCCTCCGCTCCTCCGCGCGGTCCCGGCGATGGCCGGCCTCTACCGCGCCTGGCTCCAACCCGATCCCAACTTCGCCGCGGCGCTTCTGACCCATAAATTCTTCAACCCCACTCCGGGCTCCGGCCCCTATACCGAAACAGCGCCCAGCATCGCCGAAGTAGTTGAAGCAGGCGGCGAAACCGATTGGGATGACCGCATTGACGAAGCCCCCTTCGTAGCGGGCGCTACCCGCCCCGACGTTACCCGTCTCGCCCAATATTTCGCCAAAGCTCAACTCACCGGACTCGTCCAAATCCAAGGCACGCGCGACAGCCCCGGCAACGTTTGGATCCATCAGGACACTGGCCTCGTCCTCACTCGCGCCGGTAATTGGAACGCCGCCGAAGTACAAAGCGAACTCGCCAATCTCGGCCCTGCCACCGTTCTGAACGCCATCGACGGCAACCGCCTCCTCATCGCCAACACGCCCGCGCTGCTCGCCGCCATGCGCACGGATACCAGCAACCCCGCGCCAGCTAACAACGCCCAGTTCACCGGCGTCTTCCGCCACCGAATCGAGCGGGACCGCTTCACCCGCTGGATGGACCGCATCGGCCAACCCACTTATGTCGCTCCCGCCCAAGGCCAGCAACGCCAGCCGCAATTCCTGGGCGATGTCATCGGCAGCCTCTCTCAATCCTTGCGAAACGTCGCCGAGCAAGCCGTCGCAACCGCCGACAACGGTGACCGCCTCAGCCAAACGATCGTCTATCGAATGCAGTGATGCTCTCGCGCCGTTCGCTAATTCTCGCCGCCGCAATCAAACTCCCCCCGTCCGAGCAACTCGTCCTCCGCCTGCCAGAAAACGAAATCCAAACCGCCAACTGGAGCGACGGCATTGACGCCCCCGCCCAACCCGGCAGCCTCTGGAAACCCTTCCTCGCCGCCGCCCACACCGGCCCCTCGCCGCGCTTCCACTGCGACGGCAACCAATGTTGGCTCGGCCGCCGCCACGGCTGGCTCGACATGCCCGGCGCACTCGCCCAGTCCTGCAATCAGTGGTTTCACCAGCTCTATAAAACCCTCCCGCAACCGCTAAATCTCATGGGCCTCCCACAACCGCCAAACGACGACTGGCCCATTTGGCCTTGC
>CAMDKT010000183.1 GCA_945900935.1 Candidatus Sulfopaludibacter sp. SbA3
CATTAAGATCAGTGATACTCCGGCCAGCGAATTTAGGGCCGATGCCGCCGTGGAGGAAGATGCTGTCGTTAATCTTAACGACCATGTTTTTGGCCCGGATCCATTTTCCGTAGGGGCCGTCGGAGCCGAATTGCAGACGATGTTCGAACCAGCCGAGGGGGTGTTCGGCTTGCCATTTCTGCTTCATTTCCTTCGTTGGCGGCGTCGCCATGGCCTTGGTTTCCTGCTCCCAGAAGGCTTCACGGACCTGTTCCGATTCAGAGGTTTTGAAGGCGGCAAATTCAGCCGGAATCACGTAACAGAGGTCGCCGTACATGTTCATAACTTCGTGATTGCCGATGAGGGAGTGGACCCGGCCGCCGGCTTTCAGCGCCTGTTTTTCCAAGGCCTGAATGAGTTCAATGACCTTCCGGGAATCGGGGCCGCGGTCGACAACGTCGCCGGTTTGGACAAGGTGCGTTTTGCCGCCGGTCCAGCGGGACTTTTGGTCAATGACACCGGCGTCGCGAAGGACCGAGACGAAAGCGCCGTAGTCCCCATGGACATCGCCGACAGCGACGACGCGAGCGACGCCGGAATAGGTGTCCTGCGCAAAGGCCAATTGGACTGCGAGGAGAAAAATCAGGAAGGGCATTTACTTTTCTCCGGTCTCATGGACGACATGCGCGCGACCGACCAGGAGCGGGTCCAGCGGCCCGATGAATTCCGTATTCTTATTGGAATAAGGGAGAGCGTGAAGTAAGTAGCGCATGGCGTTCAGGCGGGCGCGCTTCTTACAATCCGATCTTATAACAGTCCACGGCGCGTCCTCGGTGTCGGTATTAAGAAACATAGCCTGCTTGGCCTTCGTGTATTCGTCCCATTTGTCGAACGAGGCGAGATCGACGGCGGAGAGTTTCCACTGTTTGAGAGGGTGGACTTTGCGCTCGGCGAAGCGGCGGCGCTGTTCTTCGCGGCTGACGGAAAACCAAAACTTGATGAGGTAAATGCCGCTGCGGACAAGGTTGCGTTCGAACTCCGGAGCCTGCCGGATGAACTCGGCGTATTCTTCAGGAGTGCAGAAGTTCATGACGTGTTCCACTCCGGCGCGGTTGTACCAGGAGCGGTCGAACATCACGATTTCGCCGACCGTGGGAAGGTGTTCAACGTACCGTTGGAAGTACCACTGGCCGCGCTCTTCGGCGGTGGGTTTTTCGAGCGCCACCACGCGGGCGCCGCGCGGGTTAAGGTGTTCCATGAGGCGTTTGATGGTGCCTCCTTTGCCGGCGGCGTCACGGCCCTCGCAGAGAATGACCAGCTTTTGACCCTCCTTTCTGACCCAGGCCTGGAGCTTAAGCAGTTCGACCTGAAGACGGTATTTTTGGCGCTCGTAAGTCTTGCGGGTCAGGAGGTTGCGGTAGGGATAGTCGCCTTCGGTCCAGCCGGCGGCCAGCTCGATATCCTCGGCGGTTTGGATGTGACCGATGAGGCGGGTCTGCTTCTTGACGCGCCGGCGAATGATGGCGAGTTCGTCGGGCGAGGAGCCATGCAGCAGGGCTTCGGTCTGCTCCAGAATTTGGTTTTTCTGCTCCTCGGCCACCGTGTCAATGACATCCTGCATTACGTTGACGCGGGACTCGATGGCCGCTTCGGCCGCGACGTATTCTTCGATGGATTGGGGCCTTTTGACGGCAACGGCGGCGCGGCGGCGCGGTTTGGCGATTTTTACGGACGGGGAATTCACCGGTTGATCCTACTGATCCGATTATAAAATGTCAGGTAGGCTGGTAGCGATGGTATATTTTTGGATCGCTGTTGCTGGAGGGGCGGGGAGCGTGTGCCGCTATCTGGTGTGGCGGGCGGTGTCGCAGCCGGAGTCCGGGTTTCCTCTGGGCACATTGACGGTGAACATTTTGGGATGTTTTTGTATTGGGCTGCTGGCGAAGACGGTGAATGACGAGTTGCTGCGGTTGACGCTGATAACTGGGTTTTTGGGCGGGTTTACGACGTTTTCGGCATTTGGACTGGAGACGCTTCAACTTTTGCGGAACGGAATGGTCGCTTCCGCCGTTTGGTATGTAACGGCATCGAACGTGGGCGGGATAGCGGCCGCCTGGGCTGGGTGGCGCGTGGGTCAAATCACTACATGAACGCATTTTGGTATCAGGTTTCCACCGCATTTGCATTGGCGCTGAGTTCGATCCGGGCGCATAAACTGCGGAGTTTTCTAACGCTGTTGGGCGTGATCATCGGCGTTTCGAGCGTTGTCTTGGTAGGCGCGGCGATTGAGGGGCTGTCGAACTACGCCAACCAGACGACCTCGAAAGCGTTTGGCAGCGAGAGTTTTCTGATCGGGCAGATTCTCAATGTCGGCAAAATGACGCGTAAGGAACGGGCGGAAAAGCTGCGCGTGAACAAGGAGATCCGTCCGGACGATTTGGCCTATCTTCGGGCGACCACCGGCGGCCAGATGTTATATAGCCCGTATCGAAATCGCGTGGACGACGTGAAATATAAAGAACTCACGTTTGAGAACGCGACGATTATCGGCACAGCGGCCGTGTTGCCGGAGATACGGGAAGTGATTACCACCGAAGGGCGGTTTTTCACCGAGCAGGAGGAGCAGAACCGCCAGTTTGTGTGTATCATCGGCACCGACATTGTCGCGAAGTTTTTTGAGACGGGCAGTCCGCTCGGCAAGTCATTAACGATTCGAGGCCACTCGTTTCTGATTGTGGGGGTGCAGGAGAAGCTGGGCAACGCGGGGGGCCGATCGCAGGATGTTACGGTTTATATACCGGACGCGGCATTTACGCGGATTATCGGGCCATCGCGTAGCCTGAGCATATTTGCGCGGCCGCGGCCGGAGTCGGGGATGACGCTGGAGCAGGGATTGGACATGACACGCGCGGCGCTGCGGACACGGTTCAAGACGCGGCCGGGGAAGCCAGATAATTTTGACTTTTTGACGCCGGATTCGATCCGAGCGTTTATCGATCAGATACTGGGCGTGATCGGGGCTGTGATTATACCCGTGACGATGATTTCTCTGGTAGTTGGCGGCATAGTGATTATGAACATTATGTTAGTGAGTGTTACGGAGCGGACACGGGAAATTGGCATACGGAAGTCATTGGGCGCGCGACAGGGCGACATCCTGCTGCAGTTCCTGATTGAGGCCGTATTTATGTCGGTGATGGGCGGGCTGATGGGTTTGGCCGTAGGTTTCGCGGCGGCAAAGGGGCTATCTATCGCGTTTGGCGTGGACCTGGAAGTTACTTGGTTTTATATATTTCTGTCGGTGTTTGTCTCGTCGGCGGTGGGAGTGATTTCCGGTTATTATCCGGCGCGAATGGCGGCGAAGCTGGACCCGATTGAAGCCATGCGGACGGAGTAAATAATGAATCAGGCACCAGGACGGATTTCTGTTCGCGAGTTGCTTTCGGTAGCGATCGATTCGGTTTGGGTCCACCGATTCCGGTCGTTGCTGACTATTTTGGGGATAGTGATCGGGATTACAACGGTGGTTACGGTGTCGTCGCTGTTAACGGGACTGCGGCAGGGAGTGCAGACGTTTTTCGCGGAATTTGGGCCGGATAACGTGTTCATTTCGCGGTACTCGGGGGACCCGAATCAGCCGCCGCAAGTGGCGGAACTGCGCCGGAAGAATGTGGGTCCGGAGACGGCGGAGTTGATCAGGCGCTTCGTGGGTTCGGTGGAGGAAGTGAGCGTGACGATGTATCTGCCGGGCTTCATCGGGCGCAGTCCGATTACTGCGAAGGTCCCGGGCTTTGAGAGCGATCAGGTGAACATGATCGGATTGACGGCGTCGGGATTTATCACCCAGCCGAGGAATTTCCTCTCTGGCCGGCCGTTCACCGAAGAGGAGGAGCGGCGCGCCTCGCGGGTGTGCGTGATGGGGCCGAAGCTGGCGGCGGCGCTGTTTCCGAGCGGAGAAGCGGTTGGGCAATCGGTGATTGTGGCCGGGGCGGAGTACACGATTATTGGCGTCACCGAAGAGGCGAAAGGCGGCTTTTTCGGCGAGAATCCGATTGACCGGCAGGTGGCTGTGCCGCTGTCGGTGGCGCGGTTGCGATATCCGGGGATTGACCGTTATGTGGTGATCGCAAAGGCGAAGGAGAATCGGCGGCCGGACGCGGAGGAAGAGACGCGGCAGATATTGCGGCGATTCCGGAAGACGCAGGCCGGGGCCCCGGATGACTTTTCATTGACGACCGCGGATCAGATTGTGGCGCGGTTCGATTCGATTTCGCAGATGATCGTGTTAGTGTCGATTGCGATCAGCGGACTGGGGTTGTTAGTGGGCGGAATTGGCGTGATGAATATCATGTTAGTCAGTGTGACGGAGCGGACCAAGGAGATAGGGATACGGAAGGCCCTGGGGGCGCGGAAAAGGGACATCATCATTCAGTTTCTGACCGAGGCGGTGGCGCTGACGGGGGCGGGGGGAATATTGGGAATTGTCATTTCCGTGGCGGTGACTCTCATCATTGGCAAACTCGTGCCGTCGCTCCCAAGCGCGGTGCCGCCGATGGCGTTGGCGGCGGGGTTTGGCGTGTCGGTGGCGATTGGAATTTTCTTTGGGACCTGGCCGGCCGTGAAGGCGGCGCGTTTGGACCCCGTGGAGGCGTTGCGGTATGAATAGAGGACTTGCGATCGTTTTCCTGAGTTTGATTTGTTACGGGCAGCGCAGGCCGGTTCCGGATTCGCAGTACCGGGACTGGGCGGCCTATCATGGCGGGCCGGAAAACCTGCACTATTCGACGCTGGGGCAGATTACGCCCGCCAATGTTTCGAAGCTGCGAGTGGCGTGGACGTTGGACACCGGGGATGCGTTTGAGGGGTCGGAGATACAGTGCAATCCGTTGGTTTTGAACGGCGTGATTTATGCGTCGTCGCCGAAACTGCGAGTGATGGCGATTGACGGGGCGACCGGGAAGGAGATATGGAGTTTTGATCCCTACGCGGGTTCGACCGTGCGGAATAAACAGCGCAACCGGGGGCTGATGCATTGGACCGACGGAAAGCAGTCGCGGTTATACGTCGCGGCGCAGCATAAGTTGTATTCGCTGGACTTGAAAACCGGGAAGCCCGATGTTGCGTTTGGAGGGCAGGGGTGGATTGATTTGCGGGATGATTTGGGGCGGCCGAAGGAGTCATTGACGGTGGGGATGACGACGCCCGGCGTGGTGTTTGGGGATTTGTTGATTATTGGGTCGATTTGCAGTGAAGGATTGCCGTCGGCGCCTGGGGACATACGGGCCTATGACGCGCGGACGGGGCGGTTGCGGTGGTCGTTTCATACCATTCCGCATCCGGGGGAGTTTGGGTATGAGACATGGCCCAAGGATGGGTGGAAATACCTGGGCGGGGCGAATAACTGGCCGGGAATGGCGCTGGATTCCAAGCGCGGGTTGGTGTATGTGCCTACGGGATCCGCCGCGTTTGACTTCTTCGGAGGGAACCGCGCCGGCGATAACCTGTTCGCGAATACGTTGTTATGCCTGGACGCCAAGACGGGCAAGCGCGTGTGGCATTTTCAAGCAGTGAAGCATGACGTATGGGATCGTGATTTTCCAACGAATCCGGTGTTAGTCAGTGTCCTGCGGAATGGGAAGTTAGTGGACGCCGTGGCGCAGGCGACTAAGTCGGGTCATGTGTTTGTGTTTAACCGGGTGACAGGGGAGAGTCTATTCCCATTGGAGGAGAAGGCCGCTCCGGCGTCGCCGGCTGCCGGGGAACAGTTGGCTCGAACTCAAGTGTTGCCTCTGAAGCCCGAACCGTTTGCGCGCCAGCGGTTGACGGCGGATACTTTGACAACCCGGACGGCCGCGGCGAATCAGATTGCGCGGGCGCGATTGCAGTCTGTCCGCAACAACGGGCAGTGGGAACCGCCATCGGAAGAGGGGACGATTGTGTTCCCGGGGTTTGACGGCGCGGCAGAGTGGGGCGGGCAGGCGTTTGATCCGGAGACGGGATTATTTTATGTGAATTCCAATGAAATGGCTTGGATTCTGCGTTTAGTCCCGCGCGCGAAGGCAACGGCGGCGACCAATGGGCGGCGTTTGTATATTCGGAATTGTGCCGGATGTCATCGGGATGATTTGGGCGGCAGCCCGCCGGAGTTTCCGTCGTTGAAGGGCCTGGGCGCGAAGATGGATGCTTCGGCTTTGGAAAAAATTTTGCGGGCAGGCGCGGGGCGGATGCCGGGGTTTGCGCATTTGGGCGCGGGGGCGTTGTCCGCTTTGGGAGCGTATTTGTTGACGGGGGAGGAGAAGGAAGTGATCGTGGCGCCGCCGTCGTCGGTTTATGACCAGGCCTTCACAACGGATGGATATAACAAGTTTCTGGATCCGGAAGGCTATCCGGCGATTGCAACGCCATGGGGGACTTTGAATGCTATCTCTTTGGATACGGGGAACTATGCGTGGAAGATACCTTTTGGGGAGTATCCGGAGTTAGTGGCCAAGGGGATGAAAGATACGGGGTCGGAGAATTACGGCGGGCCGCTAGTTACTAAGTCGGGGTTGTTGTTTATCGGGGCGACTAACTTTGATAAAAAATTCCGGGCGTTTGATAAGAAGACGGGGAAGCTGCTGTGGGAGACGTTGCTGCCATTTTCCGGTAATGCGACGCCGGCGACGTATTCGGTCGGCGGGAAGCAGTATGTGGTGATAGCGGCGGGAGGCGGGAAGAGCGGGGCGGCCTCAGGCGGAGTTTATGTGGCGTTTGCGTTGGAGTGAGCGGATTTTACTATAGGGAGGTTCACAGTGGACGATCTGGAACTGGAATTTGTCTTTCGCGGCGTTGACCCGAACTCTTGCGACGCGAGTGAATTGATTATCGCCTGGCTAGGGACGCATCCAGGTTACTTTGTTCAGGGAAGACTCCGCGAGCACTTCGGCAATTGTTCGCAATGTACGAAGCGGACGCCTGAATTGTTGTCGTTTTTTAACGAGATGGATAGTGAACGAATAACGGCGATCGTTTCGATTCTCCAGGAGCCCGAATTCTTGTTGGAGCCACTGGACGACAGATTGGACAAGCTATCCGACCTACCAATGGAAGCGGTGTATGACGACCTGAACCTTTTGGATTTGGAAGCCGATGATCCAGAGCGGGAGGAATTGGAAAGTCAACTTGAATCTAGGTGGGAGGAAGAATTTCGCGAACCGCTTCGCAAACTGTTTCGAGCCAGATGGGCCCAGGTACTGGCCAGACTCGGTCCGTTGTTTCACGCGGTGCCATTTGCACGGACTGCGAATTGGGAATTAATCTACAATGACGATCTTTCCGAAGTGCCTTTTCACCTTAGGGATGCCATTCCGAGTTCAATCCCTTGGGATTATTATCACCAAGTACTACGACTTGGATCGGCGATTGCCGACATGAACCTTCCGCTCCCAAACGAGTTGCACATCTTTTCGAGAGAGCGTAAATGCAAACCGGTCTTGGACCGATTCTTTAGCGTAAGGGTCCTCGAATTTGAGGAATGGGAACTTGAGGCAAAGAATTCCCATGCGATTAACTACCTTGCGCTTCAGATTCATTTGTCGCGCTCGATGGGACTTTTTAGGCAGGCGCAGCGATCTAAAACGGAGCCGCACGGGGCGCTCGGTTTGGAAGACTTGCGCGGCGACCTCCAGTTGTATGCCAGCGGTTTCGAGGCTGAGTCTCGGGGGATTCGCGAGGGGGTCAATAAGCTATCAGAGGCTTTCCAGAAGCTCGCTGCTGAGCACAAAAAGGACGGGCACGGCAGGGGGATTTTAGCCGATCTGATATTGGGTGACGAAATATTGAATCGGTTGTCTGATGCGACAAAAAGGTGTGTTCACGATGCCGACATAATCATTCAAAATAGTCCGGAAGATTGCGGGAATGCCTGGATGTTGCTACGCAAAGCGTTCGAGTTTCAATATGCCGAGTCATTCATTCTTCCATTAGTAACATTCATGGAAAAGAATCAACTTGAGGAGATTTGGATTAAGGAGATGAAAGTTTCCCTGCGGTTCGAGGACGGTAAGCCAAGACAACCGGCGACCCTCGATGTAGTGATAAAGGGGATGGAGCAAATTCATTGTGGAAACGCGAAGCTCGATGAGGCCCAGCGGGACGCGATTAGGAAGCACCTAGAAGAGTATGGCGCCACGAAGGAAAAGTGTGAGCAATTGAGAAAGTCGTGGAGGCCGATCAGCTCGACGCTGAACAACGAATCGCACGGCCGAGTCAATGCCTTGCGAATCAATAGGGACGAATTCCTCCAAAGCGTTGCCCGAATTCGCGGATTGTTCTTGGCAGTCGCGTGGAGAAGGTGAGGACCAACGGCCAGTGGTTGGCACCGGAGCTGTTATCGGGCACCTCGAGGATGGCATATCACTTAGAGCTTGTCCCGCCGTACGGCATCCGCGCAATCACCACAGTTTGTGCGTCAGGGGTACCGGCGATTTCGACGCCATGGGGGACTTTGAATGCTATTTCTTTGGATACGGGGAATTACGCCTGGAAGATACCGTTTGGGGAGTATCCGGAGTTAGTGGCCAAGGGGATGAAAGATACGGGGTCGGAGAACTACGGCGGGCCGCTAGTTACTAAGTCGGGGTTGTTGTTTATCGGGGCGACTAACTTTGACAAAAAATTCCGGGCGTTTGATAAGAAGACGGGGAAGCTCCTTTGGGAGACGCTATTGCCGTTCTCGGGTAATGCGACCCCGGCGACGTATTCGGCCGGCGGGAAGCAGTATGTGGTCATAGCGGCGGGCGGCGGGAAGAGCGGAGCGGCCTCGGGAGGCGTTTACGTGGCGTTTGCGTTGGGGGCGGAGTAAGACGCTAGCCGATTTGTGAAGACACCTCGGGGAGGCGAGATGTGGCTGGGCGCAATAGGGAATGGAAAGTCCCAGGATTGGATTCGCGGAATACGGTGGATGGCTTCGTTTTTGCCTTTTGCGAGTTTGTTGGCTTGGCCGAGGCGGACGGTATGCGGGTCGGGGAGTCTTGGACCGGATTGATCTAGCTGGGGAAGGCGAGTGGGGCCATTGGCGAATCGTTTGTAATGGCATGAGGGAAGGTCGCGTAAAAGTTTCGGTTGCAAATCGTTAAGTTATAAATTAACAATGGGGTGGGAATGCATGGGCCGATCATCTACAAGGGAATCCGGTTCCGAATCGTGTTTGCCAGCCTGAAAAGCGGCGAGCGTCCAGGGGAAAGGTTTTTTGATGCGCTTTCCATGTCGGATAAGGCGAAGCTCATTTCGTTGTTTCGGCTTGCTGGGGATCTTGGTGAACTGCGGAATCCGGAGAAGTTCGGTGATCTCGGGAATGGGCTTTATGAGTTCAAGTCGCATCAAATCCGGATGCCGTTCCAATATTCGCGGCGAGAACGGGGAGTGATTGTGATAACGCATGGGTTTGTGAAGAAGAAGGACAAAACGCCGCCGGAAGAGATCGCGGGGGCGAGGCGGTATTTTGAAGAGGATCAGGCCGACGGCGGGTTAACGATCGCAGGGAGTTCGAAACAATGAGTACGAAATACGACGAATTGATGAGTGATCCGGCTTTTCGGAAGCTAATGGCGGAGGAGAGCTTGGTGGCGGAAGTGAG
>CAMDKT010000184.1 GCA_945900935.1 Candidatus Sulfopaludibacter sp. SbA3
GCATGTGGACGCCTACGGGTCACTGATGCCGCTGAGCCATGTGGCGACGTTGCACGTGCCGGAGCCGGGGATGATCACGGCGCAGCCGTTTGACAGCTCGCAGATTAACGCGATTGAGAAAGCCATTCGGAATGCGGGGCTGGGGTTGAATCCGGGGAATGACGGCAAGCTGATCCGGATTCCGATTCCGCCTTTGAACGAAGAGCGTCGCAAGGAGTTCGTGAAGAAGCTGCATGGAATCGCGGAGGATCATCGGGTGGCACTGCGGAATGTGCGGCGGGATTCCAATGAGTCGGTGAAGAAGCTTTTCAAGGATAAACTGATCAGCGAGGACGATGACCGGCGGGCGCTGGAAGAGATACAGAAGCTGACGGATGGGAATATGGCGAAGATTGACGGGTTGTCGAAGGCGAAGGAAAAAGACATTCTCGAAGTAAAGTAGGCCGCAAATGAAGAAGGCAGTGGTTCCAACGAACGGGCCGAAGCCGGTGGGTCCTTATACGCCGGGGCTGTTGTGCGGCGAGTTTTTGTACGCGAGCGGACAGGGGTCGCGGAATGCTTCCGGGGGCGAGATGCCGGGGGATTTTCCGACTCAGGTGAGGAACTCGCTGCAGAATGTGCGGCTGATTATTGAGGCGGGCGGGATGGCGATGAAGGACATCGTCTACGCCCAGGTTTATTTGGCGGACATGAGCCAGTTCCCTGCCCTGGCGGGGCTATGGAAAGAAGCGTTTCCGGAGGGCGGGCCGGCGTTCAGCGTGCTGGGCGTGGCGCGGATGCCAACGGAGACACCGGTGGAGATTAGCGCGGTGGCGGCGCAGGGGGCGGGGCGGCCTCATGCGAATGTGCGGGAGGCGGGCGGGCGGTTGTATTTCAGCGGCGTGGGTGGGGCGACACCGGCGCTGGCGATGGAGGATCTCGCCGTAGCGGCGAAGGCGGCGGGGATTACTTTGGGGCACTTCGCGTTCGTGAATGCGTATTGCGCGGGGGTTAGTTTGGCGCAGTTGAATGCGGTTTACGGACCCTATTTTGACGCGGGGAATGCGCCGGCGCGGTGTTCGCTGGTAGTGGATTCGCTGCCGCCGGGGTTTGGAGTGGAGTTGACGGGGGTGGCGGTGCGGAATTTGTCGGAGCGGCGCGTTGTGCGGCCGCGGAATATGGCTCCAAGCCGGACTTCGAGCCCGGCTGTGTGGGCGGGCGATACGTTGTATTTGTCGGCCAAGAGCGGGTTCATACCGGGGCCGAATGCGGGGATTTACGGCTTGAGTGTCGAGCATCAGGTGCGGCAGACGATGCGGAATTTGCTGGATGGTTTGGAGGAGACGGGGTTGGACTTTTCGCATTGCGCGGCGGCGAATGTGTATGTGGACGATTTGACCGAGTTCGCGAAGATGAATGCGGTGTATGGGTCGTTTTTCAAGGCCGATGCGCCAACGCGGACGACAGTACAGCCGTTGCGGCCGGTGGCGCGGGCGGTGACGGCGGCGGGGACGTATCCGATGTTGGAGCAGGTTTCTTTGGTGGCTTGGAGGGGGTAGGGATGCTTTGGAAGGCGTTTCTACTTACTGGGATTCTACTCTCGGCGCAAACGCCGGGGAATAGGGACTGGGCCGTATATCTTGGCGACAAAGCGACTGCGCACTATTCGCCGCTCGACCAGGTGAATAAGTCAAACGTCGCCCGGCTGAAGTCGGCCTGGATATTCGATACGGGTGACAAGGGCGAGTTTCAATCGAACGCACTCGTTATCGGCGGTGTGCTTTATACGTCCGCGCCCAGCCGGAAGATTTTCGCGATCAACGCAGCCAGCGGGAAGCGAATCTGGACGTTTGATCCTTCCACTCATCAGACGGGTGCGATGGGGCGGCGGCAGCGAGGGGTCGTCTACTGGGCCGATGGAGACGACCGGCGAATTTTTACCGGAGCGGGCACTTACCTTTATGCTCTCGACGCGGCGACGGGAAATTTAATTCCCGGCTTTGGAAGCAACGGTCGAATCCACTTGGGGGAAGGCGTGGCGGAGCCGGCACCTTCGGTGATTATCAATACGCCCGGAGTGATTTACAAGGACATGTATATCGTTGGCGGCCTGACCAGCGGCCCAGGCACAATCAGAGCCTACGACGTGCGAACGGGGAAGATGCGCTGGTTGTTTCATCTTATTCCGCGTCCGGGAGAAATCGGTCACGAGACTTGGCCGCCGGAGGCTTACAAAACCGCTGGCGGCGCGTCGAACTGGTCCGGCCTTTCGCTTGATGAAAAGCGGGGCATTGTCTATGTGCCCACGGAAACCGCGCTGCCCGATTTCTGGGGCGGCGACCGCGCCGGCGCCAATTTGTTCGCCAATTCGCTGGTGGCGCTGGACGCCGCTACGGGCAAGCGGCTTTGGCACCATCAACTCGTTCATCACGACTTACTCGACAAAGATCTTCCCACGCCGCCGGTGTTACTGACGGTAACTCGAAACGGCAAGAAGATCGACGCGGTGGCGCAGGGGACTAAGCATGGACTGCTTTTTGTCTTTGACCGCGTCTCCGGGCAACCGCTGTGGGACATTAGCGAGAAACCGATTCCGGCCTCGGAGTTAGCCGGCGAGCCGGGCTGGCCGACGCAACCGGTGCCTCTAAAGCCGGCGCCGCTAACGCGCCAAACTTACACGGAAGCCGACGTTTCCAACATCTCGCCAGCCGCGCGGGCGGCGACACTTTTGCGGTTCCGCAAGTCCGGCTCCCAAGGCGCGTATCCGGCGCCAAGCCTGCAAGAGCGAATCATCATGCCCGGATTCGACGGCGGCATGGAGTGGGGCGGAGCGGCGGTGGACCCTGAGGGCAACTATTATGTGAACGTGAATGAAATCCCGTGGATTTATCAAATGATTCCGGCGAAGGACGGGTCCGGCAGACCGGTGACAGCGGGCGAGCGGACTTATAGGATCCACTGCGCGGCGTGCCACGGATTCGACCGCAAAGGCGACGCGCCGTCGGGCTTTCCGGATATCAGCAATCCGCAATCCCGAAGGGCGGTTGCGGAGGCTGTAAACAACGGCATCGGCCGCATGTCGGCGTTTGGAAATTTGCCTGAGGGCCAGCGGCGCGCGCTGTTGGATTATTTATTTGGTGAGGAGAAAGCGGCGGCGGCGACGGAAGTGGCGGGTCCGCCGTTTCTATTCGGCGGCTTCCGCCGTTGGTTCGACGCGGAAGGCTACCCGGCCATCAAACCGCCATGGGGCACGCTGAATGCCGTCAACCTCAACACGGGCGAATTGAAGTGGAAGGTACCGTTAGGCGAATACTCGGAGTTGACTAGGCGCGGAATTCCGCCTACGGGCACGGAGAACTACGGCGGCCCGGTGGTTACGAAGGGCGGGCTGATCTTCATTGGCGCGAGCGCCGATGAGACCATTCGAGCTTTCGATAAGGATACCGGAAAAATTCTCTGGCAAGCCAAACTGCCGTTTAGCGGCAACGCCACGCCCAGCGTTTACATGATTGACGGCAAGCAATACATTGCGATCTCCGCCGGGGGAGGAAAATCCAACCGGCCGTCCGGCGGGAGTGTCGTGGCGTTTGCGTTGCCGGATTGAGGGTATGCGGTCCCAGGGTCGGGCCGTTAGGAGTGAGGCGGTGGTGAGAAGCTGTTCGACAAACCACTTTTTCAGAATCGGCGAGTAGGAACAGCAGCGCGGCCATCTACGACGGGATAGGCCACTATCCCTTCAGTATATTGCGGACCTCGCTGACGCCGCTGACGAGGGCGGCGCGATAAACGGCGTAATCCATTCCCCAGCTCAGCACATTGAAGCCAATCTGCCGCCACTGCTGGGCGTCTTCGACGCGGCCGGGCTGAATACCGGCCTGTTTTCCATGACGGCGGGCGGCGGCGATGACGGCGTCAAGCGCGGCCAGAAAATCGGGATGCTGGAACTGCGCGGGGATCCCCATGGCTTGCGTCAAATCGTAGTGGCCAACCCAGAGAACTTCAACCCCGGGCGTGGCTGCGATGGCATCGACGTTGGCCACGCCGATGGGCGATTCGATCATTGTAATGACGGTGGTGTTGTCATTGGCGTAGCGGAAATACTCGGCGGGATCGGGCATGACGAAGTCATTGTGCGCGCCGCCAAGAGCCACGCCGCGGCGGCCGAGAGGCGCGTATTTACAGGCGTCGACGATCTCTTTGGCCTGCGCGGCGGTTTCGACATTGGCCACCATGATGCCCAGCGCGCCGGCGTCCAGCGTGCGGGCGCAGAAGTGGTAGAGCCCCTGCGGCACGCGGACCATGGGCGCAATATCAGTGGCGCGGAACCAGGCGCAGAGGTCGGCAATGCGCTCAGTGTCGTAGCCGGTGTGCTCCATGTCGATCATGACGAAATCCGGTTCGGCGGCGGCGACGATGCGGGCGATGTTGCGGGTGCCGAAATCGCTGATCATGTGGCCGGCGGCGGTGCCGGTGGCGGCGATGGATTGTTTGAACTTATTGGGCTTCATGGGCTGCGAGTTTGGCCTTAAATTGGGGATTATCCAGGACGGCTTTGTTGACGAGACCGGGCGGCGCTTCGCCGCAGGAAACGGCGAGTATGTTGTCGCAGGCTTCCAGGCTGTTGTCGCGCGCGATCTCTTCGGTCCACGGAAGCGCGTGCGGGGTGAGGATGACGTTATCCAATTCAAACAGCGGGCAGTCTTTCGGCGGGGGTTCGGTTTCGTAAACGTCGATGCCGGCACCGGCAATGGCGCGGTCTTGCAGGAGCCGAATGAGAGCGGCTTGATCGACGATGGGGCCGCGGGCGGTGTTGATGAAATACGCATTCGGCTTCATCAGGCGCAGTTCGCGCTCGCCGATGAGGCCCGTTGTTTGTTCGTTGAGAAAGGCGTTGACGGTGACGAAATCGGACTCGCGCATGAGGGTGTCGAGCGGGACAAGTTCAACGCCCAGATCGTCCACTTGGGACTGTTTTAAGAAGGGGTCAAAAGCGATGAGGCGGGAGAAACCGAAGGGCTTGGCGAGGCGGAACATCTCCTTGCCGATGTTGCCGCAGCCGACCGAGCCGAGCACGCGGCCGCGTAGATTGACGCCCATCCGTGGCAGATCGCCGCGCCATTTTCCGGCCCTGGTGATCTGGTCCTGCAGGCGCAGGTTTTTGGCGACGGCGAGCATCAGCGTGAAGATCGCTTCGGCGACGGGAGTACGCACGGCGTTGGGCGTAATGGCGAGGGCGATACCGTTAGCGGTGAGGGCCTGTGTGTCGACGCGGTCATAACCGACACCCCAGCGGGCGATGACGGCCAGACGCCGGCAGCCCTGCACGCCATCGGCGCGAAACCAGGAGGCGAGTGCAAAAATGGCGTCGTAACGGTCGGCAATTTCGGGGGTCACCGCGTTGCCCGGCAGCTCCGGCATCAACTCCCATTCGATGTTGGCGGCGGTGAGTTTGGCTGCCAGTTGGGCTTCGTAAAGCCCTTTTGCCTCAACGGCGAAATCCGGGGTGACGCCGACAAAGAACTTGCTCATAAGCGATTAGACGGATAGTCTATCACAAGATGATTCGTCTACTTTTGCCGGTCCATCTGGCGTTCCCGGCACGCCCCGACCGCTACGCGCCGCGAGCGTGCGGGAAATGACCGCGCCGGGCAAGGGTCTGCGATGGACAGTTACAAACGGAGTTACAACTGGACAACCTCCAGTTAGACTACTTGTTCTCGGCCTATTACCCTAAAAACGGCAGTTGACCGCCTTATGCGGGGGCGGAAGCGGGTCATTATTCGGCGCATTGGCGATGAGCGGCGTGGGCGCGGTGACCGCGTCAACCTCAAGTTATGCTATTCCTTTTCTAGCGATACCAATCGCGGGAGCCGTCGCCACATGGGCGGCATGGAGGGTAACATCCAATGAGCGGATTGCCTGAGTACTTGCGCGGAGCGGCGGATTTACACGTACACAGCGCGCCGGACATTGTTCCGCGGCGCTTTGACGATATCGATCTGGCGCGGGAGGCGGCCCGCGCCGGGTTCAGCGCGTTGCTGTTGAAGAATCATTTTGTGCCGACGATGGACCGCGCTTATTTAGCGCGAAAAATGGTTCCGGAGATCGCCGTCCACGGCGGCATCGTTCTGAACGACAGCGTTGGCGGTTTTAACGCGGCCGCTGTGGAAGTGGCGCTCCAGTTGGGCGCGCGCGAAGTTTGGATGCCGACCAAGTCCGCTCACAACCACAAAGTGCGGGAGGGCGGCCATGGGGGTTTGACGGTATTCGACGCGCATGGCGAAATCCGGCACCACGTAAAAGAGATCGTGATTTTATTGGGGCATTCGAACGCCATTTTGGGGACCGGCCATTTGAGTCCGGAGGAGGGCGCGGCGCTGATCCGCTACGCCTACATGCAGGGCGTGCGTCGCATGGTGGTGACGCATCCGGAATGGGGCCCGACGTTTTATTCCATCGAACTGCAAAAGGATCTGGCGCACTACGGCGTGATGTTTGAACGCTGCTTTGTCTCGACAACAGCGCGTTGCGGCAGCGTGCCGATGGGAACGATTTTAAAAGCCGTGAGCGACGTGGGCGTTGAATCGACAGTGCTGGCTTCCGGCCTGGGGCAACCGGACACGCCGCCGCCAGTGGAGGGCATGACGCTATTCGCCGAGCAGATCCGCGCGGCCGGCTTTTCAGCCGACGATGTGCGGCGCATGATGGTGGTGAACCCGCTGCATTTGTTAGAGTAGGGGCCATGAAGCGATTCATTGGCTGGCTTGGAGTGGTGGTTCTGGTGGCGTTTTCGCAAGACGTGCAGGATCGATTCCGGGCAATGACGGCGAAATCGGAATTGGCGGGGTTGGCCGAACGGTTCCGCGGCGTGACGGCGAAGGGGACGGTGGAGCCGGATTTGTTCAAGGTCCAGTCATCGGGTGTCTCAACGGAACCGGCGCGAAAAGCGGCCGTGGCGTTTTTGGCCGGATTAACGGAGGAGCAGCGGACGAAGACGAAGTTCGCTGTCGACGATCCGGAATGGCGCAAATGGATGAATCAGCACTTCTACATCCGGCAAGGCGTGAGTTTTCTGGAGATGAATGAGAAGCAGAGGGAACTGGGTTTTGGTCTGTTGCGGGCATCGCTCAGCGCGGATGGGTTAAAGCTATCACGCGACATCATGAAGTTAAATGAGACGCTGGGCGAGATGAATAACAATAACTTCGTCGAGTACGGCGAATGGCGTTACCATTTCACGATCATGGGCGAGCCGTCGAAGGACAAACCGTGGGGCTGGCAGATTGACGGGCACCATTTGATCGTCAATTACTTTGTGCTGGGCGATCAGGTGGTGATGTCGCCAGTGTTTGTTGGGTCGGAACCGGTGATAGCGACGATGGGGAAATACAAGGGCACGTCCATTTTGCAGGAAGAGCCGAAAATGGGATTGGCGCTGGTGCGGGCGCTGGACGACGGACAGAAGAAGAAGGCCGTGTTGGAAGTGGCGAAACCAGCGAACAACAACGTGGGCGAGGCGTTTAAGGATAACGTCGTGTTGGATTATGCCGGGCTGCGCGGCGCGGACATGACGGCGTCGCAGAAGAAGGCTCTGTTCGCGTTGGCCGCTCAGTACATCAGTAACATGGACGCCGGACACGCGAAGGTAAAGATGGCCGAAGTGGAGAAGCATTTAGACAATACGTGGTTCGCCTGGATCGGCGGGACCGGCGACACGAGTGTCTTTTATTACCGCATTCACAGCCCTGTGATTCTGATTGAATTCGACCATCAGCGACCGGCTGGGTTGCGCTCCATCATGAAAGATCAAGGGCCGAATAAGGAGCATGTTCACGTCGTCATTCGCACACCGAATGGGAATGACTATGGCAAAGATCTGCTTCGCCAGCACTACGAGAAGAACAAACACTAGAATGATTTCGAGAAGATCGTTTCTGTCAATAGGCGGCGGTTTACTGGCCCAGGCTCCGGCGCCGCCGAATATCGTTTTGATTTTGTGCGATGACTTAGGATATGGCGACGTGGGCGCTTATTACTCTGAGGCGAAAATCCCCACGCCGCACATGGACAAACTCGCGCGGGAAGGCATGCGGTTCACCGACGCGCATTCGCCGTCGTCCGTCTGCACGCCTACTCGCTACGGCGTGCTGACGGGCCGCTATTGCTGGCGCACGCGGCTGAAAAGCGGTGTTGGCGGCGGCTACTCTCCGGCGCTGATTGAACCGGGGCGCGACACCATCGCGTCGTTATTGAAACGGACGAAGAACTACCGGACGGGCGGGTTCGGCAAGTGGCATTTGGGTCTTGGCAATGAGCCGAAAGTGGATTACACGCAGGAATTCAGCCCGTCGCCGAATGACTATGGCTTCGACGAATTCTTCGGCATTCCGGCTTCGCTCGACATGCCGCCGTATGTGTTCATAGATAACCATCGCGCGGTGGAGCCGCCCACGGCAACCATCGGCGACAGCGGCGAAGTGAAGCGCGGGCCGTTCTGGCGCGGGGGCCCGCGATCGCCGTCGTTCCAAATGGACGACGTGATCCCAGCAATCGTCAAACGCGCCTGCGCCTTTGTGGAGAAGGAGAAGGGCCCGTTCTTCGCCTATGTCCCGCTGCCCGCGCCGCACACGCCGTGGGTGCCGTCGAGGCCGTTCAAAGGAAAGTCGAAAGTCGGACTTTACGGCGATTTTGTGGAGGAGACGGACGCTTCGATCGGGATGATTCTGGCGTCGCTGGAACGGAGCGGGAAGGCCGGCAATACGCTGGTCATCGTGACATCGGACAACGGCGCGCCGTGGGAAGAGCGCGACGCGCGGGAGACGGGCGGGCATTGGGCCAACGCGAAGTGGCGCGGGCAGAAGGCCGATATCCAGGAAGCCGGGCACCGCATTCCTTTTATGGTCCGCTGGCCGGGCCGCGTGAAGCCGGGGACTGTATCGGATCAAACGATCTGCCTGACCGATATCTTCGCCACCATCGCGCAAGTTCAGGGCATTCCCATGACGGAAAAGATGGGCGAAGACAGCGTTAGCATTCTGCCCGTGCTGGAGGGCCGCCAAAAAGGGCCGTTGCGGGAAGCCGTGGTGCATCATTCGGCGAACGGGCTTTTCTCGATTCGACAGGGCAATTGGAAACTGATTCTGGGCCACGGTTCGGGCGGGTTTACTGAACCCGTTAAGCGAGAGGCCAGGCCGGGCGAAGCCGCTGGTGAGTTATTCAATTTGCGCCGGGATCCGCATGAAGATCGCAATGTTTATGACGCGAATCCGGCGATCGTGGCGCGGATGACGGCGTTGTTGAAGAAGTATCAGGACAGCGGTTCGAGCCGATAACACAAGCCAATGCTGATTGGGAATGAACCGGAGCGCGAAGATTAACAGAACTCACCTTTGGGCACTGCGGCGACGACTAATTTCGTTCATTTTGACGAACAAGGCAACGTAACCGTTCAGCCCCCTATCGCTGGAGTAGCGAAAGAAAAGGCTGAGCGGCACGATGGTGGCTGATGGAGTCAGCGAGGAACTCCAGCGCGTTGCGTTTCTGCATGACGCAGGTCCGGGCGACGGTGAGTAGGCGGGCCGTGGCG
>CAMDKT010000185.1 GCA_945900935.1 Candidatus Sulfopaludibacter sp. SbA3
CCCGGCCCAGGAACAGATTGTCGGAGATATAAAAGTCCCGGGATTCGGCGCTTTCGGTCCAAACGCCAACACCGATGTCCTCAAAACGGCAGTTGCGAACGGTCAGCGCGACAGCGCCCATCACGTCCTTCTCACCCGCGAACAGGGCAACTTCGGTGTTGCGGAACGTCAGTCCTTCGAAGATGTGGTGGTGCGTCGCCATGACGTCAAACAGCTTGGCGTTGCCCGCGCCGTCGAAGATCGCTTCGCCATCGCCCGCGCCTTTGATGGTGATGGGCTTCTCCGCGGTGCCTTTTAAGGAAAGAGACGTCGAACCGGTAAACGGCGCGCTCAGAGGGTCGACGTAGTTCAGACGTTCCGGACGATACAGCCCGGCATGGACGAGAATCGTGTCCCCCGGTTGGGCCTTGCTCATGCGGACGGCTGTCCAATCGCCGCGGCCCTCGCCGTAGTAGGCGGCTTTCAGCCCAATGAAGTTTGGCTCCAAGCGCGCGCCAACATGGTCCGCCGGATAAACGTGCAGCACGCGACCGCCAACGAAAGATTTTGGCTCAGCCCGCGTCGCCACCGTGACGCGCTGCACAGCTTGACCGGTGATGCCGTCCGCATCGCGCATCGTGAACTCGCATTCGTAGCTGGTGGCCGGCTCGAGATTCAGGATGCTGCCCGCGAAGCCATGGGGCACGGTATAGGTCATGAGCTCGCGGTCGCGGTGGACGTGTTCTCCGCCGATGCGAAGCAGCGGGAGCGCTGGGTGCCAGGCGGCAGTACCCGCCTTGCGGAAGCGGACGTCCACGACGGCATTGCGGTTGGCGTCCCCATCGATTGCCCATTCAAATCCCAGGTTAAGCAGCGTGGGATGCTCAACATGGAAACGGCCCGGCCGCGTGGAGTTCTGGGCCTGAACACTACAGGCGGCGAGGAGGAGGAAGGCAAAAGTGCGCATGGTGAAGGTACCCGATGATATTACATCAACGTTCTGCACGGAAACACCGGGCAAAATGTCCCTCGAGGCTGAACTTTGAAAGTTCGCGACCTGATCCGATTGTTAGAATCGAAGGGATGGCCCGCAAGGAAAGGGTTGTTACCGTTCCGGGTCACCCCGGGAAAGATGTCCCCATTGGTACGCTCAAAAGCATTTTGAAAAGCGCTGAAATTGTGGAAGGCGAGGAACACCGATGAAATACACCGTTATCTACGAGCAAGGGCCAACATCTTGGGGTGCTTATGTTCCCGACCTTCCCGGTGTCATCACCGTCGGTGAGAGTCGAGAGGAAGCGGAACGTTTAATTGCAGAGGCTGTCGAGTTCCATCTCGAAGGCATGCGGGAAGAAGGCATCCCTATTCCAGCGGCATCGAGCTTCGCCGGAGTCGTCGAAGTATCGCCCGCCGCCTGATTCAAAAGGTGACGGTCCGCCCTTACCGCGGCACCCATTTCGGCAGCAGATGTTTTTGAATCTTGCCCAGCGCAGTGCGCGGCAGCTTGTCCATTCGCAGAAAGGCACGGGGAATCTTAAACGATGCCAAATGCGCGCGGCACGCCGTTTCCAAGGCCTTCGCGTCGAACGTATCATCCGCCACAATGTAGGCCACAGGCACCTCTCCGCGCCGTGGATCCGGTGAAGAGGCGACAGCCACTTCCGCAACGCCTGGCTGCTCGGAGAGAAACTCTTCAATCTCGCGCGGATAGATATTGAAACCGCCGGAAATGATCAGATCGCTGCGACGCCCTTGCAAAGTGTAATAGCCATCGGCGGAACGGACCGCGATATCTCCAGTACGGAACCAGCCATCGCGATGCGCCGCGGCGGTCGCCTCCTCTTGCCGCCAGTAGCCGGAGAATAGATTCGGTCCGCGGAGATACAGTTCGCCGGTCTCGCCGTCAGGAACCGGGTTGCCATCGGGGTCCAGGTTGCGCACGGAAACACCGGGAAGGGGCATGCCGACGGAACCGGGCCGGCGCTCGCCGTTATATGGGTTGGAAAGATTCATGAGCGTCTCACTCATGCCGTAGCGCTCTAGAATCGTATGCCCAAATTTAGAGCGGAAGTCTTCCAAAGTCTGAACCGGCAGCGGCGCGGAACCGGAGACGAACAGCCGCATCTTCGCGCCGATCACGGAAGCTGTTTCCGACGGCCACTCCAGCATCCGCACATACATCGTCGGTACGCCGAAGAAGACAGTAGGCTCGAATTCGCGCATCCACTGCGCCGCGTGGTTGTGCTCGAAGCGTTTTTCGAGACGCATCCGGCAGCCGCTCGCCAGCCAGCAGTGGATGCCGTTTCCCAGACCGTGAACGTGGAAAAGAGGAAGCGCGAGAAGGATTTTGTCAGCGGGCGTTATCTGCCAGCAAGTGAGAAGATTCACGGCGTTGACGACAAAATTGTGATGCGTCAACACGGCCCCCTTGGCGGGACCGGTGGTGCCGGACGTGTAGACAATGGCGGCGGGCGTATCGCCGTCGAGTACGTCGATTCTACGAGTGTTTGGCTGCAATCGGGCTTCGTCGCAGAGTTCCGTCAGGAGCCAGACCGGCGTGGGAGAACTGGGGATAAATTCGGTCTGCGCGGCGGTGGTGATAATCGCTTTGGGTTCGGAATCCTCCAGGATGTGGCGAATCTCACGGTCCCGGTAGAGCGCGTTGACAGGGACGAAGATGACGCCCAGGCGCGTGGCCGCCAAATAGAGTTCAATGTACTCGATGCAGTTGGCCAGATAAACGCAAAGACGATCACCCTTTTTCAAGCCGCGATCGACAAGGAGATTTGCCATCCGGGAAGCGCTGTCGTCGAGATCGCCAAATGTTCGAATGGCGCCCTCAAAAACGAGCCCCGGCTGTTCACGCCGCCCGATAAACGAAAGGTCGAACAGCTCCGGCAGCGTCACGGCAATTACCCCGGCGCCGCGGACGTTTTCGCCAGGAACCGCACGATAAAGGCCGTATCGATCTCCCCGGCCTGAAATTCCGGATCATGCAGTATGCGCTGGTGCAGCGGAATCGACGTATGAATGCCCTCAACGACGAACATATCCAACGCCCGGAGTGACCGCTGAATCGCCTCCGCGCGATCCTTCCCATGGCAGATCAACTTCGCGATCAGCGAATCGTAATAAGGCGGAATTACGCAGTCCGTGTACGCCCACGTATCCACGCGAACGCCAATCCCGCCGGGCAAATTCAAACCCGTAATCTTGCCCGGACTCGGCGTGAAAGTCACCGGATTTTCGGCGTTGATGCGGCACTCGATGGCATGCCCGCGCATCGTCACAGGCTCGGTGAGAATATCGCTCATCCGCTCCCCCGCCGCAATGCGGATCTGCGCCTTTACAATGTCGATGCCCGTCACCATCTCCGTCACCGGATGCTCCACTTGCACCCGCGCATTCACTTCGATGAAGTACAAACTGCCGTCTTCATCCATCAGGAATTCGACAGTCCCGGCATTCGTATAACCCACTTCGCGCATCGCCTTTTTCAGCGAGTCGCCAATCGTCCGCCGCATCTCCGGCGTCACCACCGGGCTCGGCGATTCTTCAATCAACTTCTGATGCCGCCGTTGAATCGAGCACTCGCGCTCACCCAGAATCTCCACATTGCCGTAGTTATCCGCCAGCACCTGAAACTCAATGTGGCGCGGCTTGCGAATGTACTTCTCCATGTACATGTCCGGACACGAGAACGCCGCGCCCGCTTCCGTCTGCGCTTGCGCCAGCAAATTCGGAAGTTCTGACGCTTCGTTGACGACACGCATGCCGCGCCCGCCGCCGCCCGCGCTGGCTTTCAAGATCACCGGATAGCCAATCACTTCGGCCATCTCCAGCGCCTGCTCGGCTGACTCAATGATCCCTTTCGATCCGGGGAGAATCGGAAGGCCCGCCTTCTGCATTGCCGTTCGCGCGTGCTGCTTGAAGCCCATCGCCTCAATCACCGCCGGCTTGGGCCCGATGAACGTAATCCCGCTCGCCTCGCAAACTTCGGCGAAGCCCGCGTTCTCGCTCAGAAAACCATAGCCCGGATGAATCGCGTCGACGTTGGAAATCTCCGCCGCGCTAATGACGCTCGGAATATGCAAATAACTACGCGCGCTCTTCGCCGGCCCGATGCAGATCGCCTCATCGGCAAACCGGACATGCGACGAATGGCGATCCGCCTCGGAATAGACGGCCACCGTGCGGATCCCCATTTCCTTGCAGGCGCAGACGATGCGGAGGGCTATCTCGCCGCGATTGGCGATAAGAATTTTCTTAAACATGTCAGTTGGGACGCACTGTGAACAGCGTCGCGCCGTATTCAACCGGCGCGCCGTTTTCCACCAGCCGCGCGATAATCGTGCCCGCCACTTCGCTCTCAATTTCGTTCATCAGCTTCATGGATTCCACGATACAAAGAACCTGGCCTGGTTTCACCACGTCGCCAACCTTCACGAACGGCCCCGAATCCGATGAGGCGGACGCATAAAACGTCCCGACAATCGGCGACTTCACCGCCAGCGTCTTCTCATCTTCCACCGGCGCCAATGGCGCAACAGGCGGAGCGTGGTACGTCACGACAGCGGGCGCAATGGGCGCCGCCCGCGTCACCACCTCCCGCGGGCCGCCGCAGACAATTCGGACGCGGTTGTCACCGCGTTGGACTTCGAGTTCAGCCACGCCGGAATCGACGACGGCTTGAATCATCTCTTTGATTTCGGAAATGTTCATTTCGTTAGGTTAAAAAACAACGAGTTCTTTTGCTGTTGGAGTTAAGATTTCAACGCCCTTTGGCGTTATCAGTACTGTATCTTCGATGCGCACGCCGCCGCTGCCTTCAATATATGCGCCTGGTTCAATGGTAATCGTCATCCCGGCCTGCAAGGGCGTCGCATCGGCGCGTCCCAGCCTGGGCGCTTCGTGAATTTCCAGTCCCAGCCCGTGCCCCGTACTATGCACAAACGCTTTGTCCAGGCCATGTTGACGCAGCACCCGGCGCGTTACCCGATCGATCTGATTCGCGGCCACACCAGGAGCGACAGCGTCCACGCCCGCCAACTGGGCTTCCAGAACCGCTCGATACAGATTGCGCGTTTTTGCGCCGACTTTGCCAAGGTGGACGCAGCGTGTCATGTCGCTCGCATATCCGGCCCGAAAGGTACCCATATCTATTAATAATAACCCATTCCCATCGATCCGCGCACCACCCGGACGCGCGTGCGGCAATGCCGAGTTTTTCCGGAACGCGACAATCGTCTCGAATGCGGGTTTGTCGGCACCCAGCAGCCGCATCTGATAATCGATCTCCGCCGCGAAATCGCGCTCGGTCATCCCGGCTCGAAACCGTGTTAACGCCGCCGCGAACGCCTGCGAATTAATGTTCACCGACTCCCGAATCGCCGCGATCTCCTCGGCCGACTTCACCATTCGCCGCTGCTCGATCACCGCGCCCAAAGGATGCAGCGAAGCGCTCAGAGGCAGCGACCGTTGCAAATGTTCCCACGCCCGGTACTGCACCCGATCATTCTCAAAACCGATCCGCCGCAGCTTCTTCAGCCGCGGCGTCAACGCCGTCTCCAACGGCCCCTTCGTGATAATCACCTTCACGCCGCTCCCCGCCGTCTCCGTTTTCGCCTGTAGCGTATAGCGGGGATCGGTCAGCAGCGTCGCTTGCCGCTCAGTCACCAGCAGCATCGCGTTGCTGCCCGTGAAGCCGGTCAGATAGCGGATGTTCGGTGCCGTAGTGACCAGGGCGGCGTCGAGTTCCAACGCCGCCGCGTCCTGCCGCAATCCAGCCAGCCGGATCTTATGCATTGACATCGAGCAGCAACTTACCTGTCGTCTTCCGCGCCGCCAGGTCCTCATGCGCCTCATGCGCCGCCGACAGTGCGTAGGTCTTGTGAATTTGCAGCCGCAGTTCGCCGGAAGCCAGTCCGTTCAACACGTCATTGGCGCGCCATGCCAGTTCTTCCCGCGTCGCGCAATGGTGGGCCAGCGTCGGCCGCGTCAAAAACAGCGAGCCCTTCTGGTTCAGCAGCAATGGCTCCACCGCAGGCACGGCGCCGCTCGCATTGCCAAAGGTCACCATCATCCCGCGAGGCCGCAAGCAGTCCAGCGATCCCATAAACGTCGACGCCCCCACCGAGTCATAAACCACGTCCACGCCGCGCCCTTCCGTCAGCCGCCGCGTCTCCGCCACCCAGTCCTGCTCGTTGTAGAGAATCGTTTCATCCACGCCAACCTCGCGCGCGATCTCCGCCTTCGCCGCGCTGCCAACCGTGCCAATCACCCGCGCCCCGCGCCGCTTCGCCATCTGTACGACTAGCTGACCCGCCCCGCCCGCCGCGGCATGGACCAGGCACGTCTGGCCGTTCTGCAGCGGAAAGGTCGAGTGCGTCAAATAATGCGCCGTCATCCCCTGCAGCATCGCCGCCGCCGCCAAATCAAGCCCCAGCTTCTCCGGCACTTTCACCAGTTGCCAGGCGGGAACCACGGCGTACTGCGCGTATGAGCCGCGCTGCATTGCGTAGGCCACACGGTCGCCCGGTTGCAGCTCGGTGACGCCCGCGCCAACCGCCTCAACGACGCCCGCCGCTTCCATCCCCGGCGTGAACGGCAGCGGCGCTTTATACAGGCCGGTGCGGAAGTAAATATCAATGAAGTTCACGCCGCTGACGGCCAGCCGGACCAGAGCCTGGCCTTCGCCGGGCATTGGGACCGGAACTTCTTCCAACAACATTTTCTCGGGGCCGCCCGTTTCTCGGACGAGTATCGCTTTCATGCGCGCGCCTTTCTGCGTAAGTGCACCATGCTGGCGAAGGCCAGCAGGTAGAGGAGACTAAATGGAAAAAGAACAATGCGGCCGATGGTTAGCACCGCGCCCGCCCCGGCCAAGCCCAGGCGGAATAGTGCAAAGTGTGTGAGAACGCCCAGATGCCCGCGGTCCATCCAGAAATAATCGCCGTTCTCGTTCAGCAGGAATACCTTGCCGGGCAGCCGCAGCGCCAGCATCCACTTCCACTTGGTCATGATCGGCTCGGCCGAACAGATCATGCCGGTGATGCTGAACCGCCGCGTCTTCAACTCGCTCACAAGCTGCTCGCGGCCCGCGTGGCCGTTGTAGTTGGTGATGCGAAACACTTCGCCCTGCTCCGCGCGAAACGCCTTCGGCGTCCCCGCGTAACAGGTGATCAGATCCAGATTCATCGACGGGCCATAGATCTCATAAAGCCCTGGCAACAGGTCTTCCAGGAGCTGGCGCGAGCCGCTCTCGATGATGGCCACCCGGTCAAACGGCGGAACTTGTTTGGAAAAGAGGAAACGCATTGCGCGAGCGGCTACGCTTACTATAGTAAAGCTATGAGGCCTTTTTTCGCCGCCCTTATCTTCGGCGCTATCATTCTGCCCGGACAAGAGTCGGCCCGTCCTCTCTCCGCCAGAGCCAAAGCTGTCATGAAAGAAATGGGCCACGGGGAAGGGAAGTTGAAGCCCGGTGACTTTGCGCCCGATTTCGAACTCCGCCGCGTCAGATCCAAAAAGAAAGTCCGCCTCTCTGCGTTTCGCGGCAAGAAACCCGTCGCGCTCATCTTCGGGAGCTACACTTGACCGCCCTTCCGGTCCCAGGTTGGGGCACTCAACGCCATGGCGAAGAAGTACCAAAAAGACATCGAATTCTTGCTGGTTTACGTGCGCGAGGCGCATCCCACCGATGGCTTGCAAGCTCCACGGAATGAAAAGGAGGGCATTTTGCTCGAATCCGCCAAGACCTATGAGCAGAAGGACAGTCACGCCACTTCCTGCGCCCGCCCGCTCGGCATTGCATTCACCACCGTGGTCGATGGCATGGACAACGCCGTCGAACAGGCCTATTCCGCTTGGCCGGATCGCTATTACGCGATCGCGAAAGACGGCCGGATTGCCGCCAAAGGCAAGCCCGGTCCCGCTGGTTTCAAGGCGCCCGAAATCGAATCGGCCATCGTGAAACTGTTAGGACGGTAACGGAAAGGTGACCCGCGCGATCATCCTCACTCAATTGCGTGAAAGGATTGTCTCATTCGCGGCATCTCGTATGATGAGGGGCGCCGGTGGCGCCGCAACCGCGGAAGATGTCGCGCAGGACACGCTGCTGGTGATCGAAGTAAAGTATTCACAAGTGGAGGCGCTGGAGGAATTGGTGCCGCTCGCTATGCAAATCGCCCGCTACAAGATCATGGCGCTGCACACGAAGTCGTTGCGGCGGGGCGAAGGCGCGTCGGTGCCTGTCGACGAACTTCCTATCGCCGACCCGGCAGAAGACGCCCAAATGATGCTCGAACGGCGGGAACGTTTGGATCAATTGGAAACAGCGCTAAACTCCCTCGGTGATCGCTGCCGCGATCTCTTCCGCTTGAAACTCCAGGGTCTGAAATTTCCCGAGATTCAACTTGCGATGGGCGCTGAATCCATCAACACCGTCTACACCTGGGACTCGCGCTGCCGCAAGCAACTGCTCGAACGTATGAAAGGAGTCCGGTAATGGAACGCGAACAGTTGAACCGGCTCCTCGCCGAGTACGCGACCGGCGGCCTGTCCGAAGCCGACAAGAAAAAACTCTTCGCCGCCGCCCTCGCCGATCAGGATCTCTTCGATCAATTGGTGGAAGAGGACTCGCTGCGCGAAGCCATCGAATTGCCCGGCGCGCGCAACCGCCTCATTGATTCACTACAGGACGAAGTGACCGAATCGCAACTCGCAGCCGCAGCCGCTGTTCTGCGAATGCAGCAGCCACACTCCCACAAGCCCGTCTGGTTCGCCTGGGCCGCCGGCATCGGAGTCGTCTTCGTCTCCGGTGCCATCACCTTTATGATGTTCGAGGGGACGTCATTGAAAGATCTGGCCGGGGTTAAGCCGCAAGATACGAAGACCTTCGTAGCACCACCCGCGCGCGTCGAAAAGCCGCCCAAAGTATCGGTGGAAGAGCCGCCCAAAATCCTAGCGGAATCGCGCGGACCGGCGCTGCTGGCCCAGCCCGTAATCATCCCGCTTCCAAGCGCGCCGCCGCCGGAAGCCGTCCCCGCCAAAGACGCCAAGACCGATGAAATCGTATTCTCCGCTCGCGCCAGGCGCGATGGTGCCGACTTCGCATTCCGCGCCAACCAGCAAACGGCGATGCCTCTAGTAGCGCCCTCTCAGCAACAACCGCCGCCACCCGCCGCCCCTCCCCGGCGGCAGGCCGTCGCAGATTCCGTTGCCGTTGGCGGCGCCGCGTCAGGCTCCCCCGCCGCCGGCGCCGCCGCGCCCGCCTCCCCCGGCGTCGCCGGGTATGTGGCAATCGACTCCGCTGATAAGAGTTCCGCGGCGAAGGAGGAAGCGGCAAGGGAAGCCAAGACTAAACTCGCCATCGCCCCTATCAGCCTTTGGCGTCGCGCGGGTGACGGTGTCTGGATCCGCGTTCCCGCCGGGGACGCCATCGGAAGAAACGACTCCGTCGCTCTCCGGTATACTCCCGTCACAAACGCCACGGTCGCGCTGCTCGATCCCGCTGGCCGCCGCGTCGCCGGCAAGCCCGGCCG
>CAMDKT010000186.1 GCA_945900935.1 Candidatus Sulfopaludibacter sp. SbA3
CTGGGTTTTTCAGAATGGGTGGACGCGGGATGTGGACAATGTTCGGGACTACCAGACCTGGCAGGTGACCACGTTCGCGGAACTGACCGAGACTCCGGAGCATTTCCTGCCGGAGGAGAAGCAGTATAAGCAGCTGAATTTCCACCAATTGGCCGATTATATAGGCGAATTGGGGCAGATCGGGTTTGATACGATCCGGTTGCGAGTACAGTACCAGCGGAAGTTCTCGGTGCCGTTTTTTCCGTTTATTTTGGCCATTATTGCCGTGCCGTTCTCGTTCTGGGTGGGCAATCGGGGGGCGATGGCGGCGATCGGGGCGAGCTTCGTGATCGCGATTGCGTATCTGGCGGTGAACCAGCTTTTTGAGCAGGTGGGGTATCTGAATCAACTGCCGCCGGCGTTGGCGGCTTGGAGCCCGAATGTGATCTTCCTGCTGGCAGGGCTGTACGCGATGACGCGGATGCGGAGTTAACGGGATGGGGGACGTTTGCCGGTGGCGGGCGAGTGCCTCGGCGCGAGCTTGGGTGGGCGGGTGACGGCAATTGGCGGGGCGGGACTGGGCCGCGGGTCAGGGCGGTGGTGGCGGTGAGTGGGTTTGGCTGGGTGGTATCGCGGGGGCTCGGCGGCGGTGTTGGCGGCTAAAGGCGGGAGCCGGGCATTTCCAGGCGGGCTTCAGATAGGTCGAGCCAGCCGCAGACGCCGGTGTTGCGGACGAAGGTCAGAGTTTCCACCGGGAAGCAGCGGGGGCCGGCATATTCTTTCCAGCGTGCCTGGCAAAGTTGAAGGGCGTCCGCGCGCTCGGCTTCGGGGAGTTCCTGAGCGAGGGTGATGTGTGGGTGATAGGGGTACATCTCGACGTAGCGCAGGGCGTTGGCGTTGAGCTCGGCGCGCATGGCGCACAGTTCAGCGACGGCTGCGGCGAGGCCGATGTAGATAACGTTCGACCCTGGGAAAACTTCGACCTTACTGAGTTCGACTTGAAATGCGGAGTGGTGGCGGACGCTGGCTTGAATGAAGCGGGTGGCTTCGTCCTCCGAACCGGCCAGAGGGCGAGGCGGAAGGATGGAGACGTGGGAGCGGAGCATACATCCGGGAACGATTTCCTGGCGGAGGTTAAAGAGGAAGTCTCCCAGCTTGCCCTCAATGTAGGCGACAAGGCCGTATTGATTGATCCCGACCGCGCGGTCCATAGCTACAGTTTACCCGCGGGGGCTTCGGGAGCGGGGACGGGGATTATCCACTTGGCGTCGTCGAAGCCGATGTATTTGCAAATTTTGATGGCACCGAGTTCGCTTTCCAGGATGTCGCCGACCTGGAGCGGGAGTTCGGTGGGCCGGAGAAGCTCCCAGGCTTCGTAGGCACCGGCGGCTTCGATTGATTCGGCCTCCAGGTAGTCCTTCAGCTTGACGGCAGTCTCGCCGCTGGTATGCGGAGCGGAGCGGAAGGACAAGCGGGCTTGCTCCTTCATCCGAAAGATCCGGTATGTTGGCATTCGTTCCCCTCCATTATCGCGCAAAAACGGAATTGGCGGAATGGCGGCCGGCCTCGATCCAGGCGGCGACGCGGGCGCTGTCGGCGAAGGCGCTGGAGAGGATGGACCCGAGGGCAAATGGCGGCTCGATCATCGTTACACCCGGTTGATAGCGGCGCGCCCGTTGTGCGAGGCCGGGCCACCATTTCGGCAGATGGGTCCAGACGTTGACAGCAACTATTTCCTGGGCGCCCATGGCGCGGGCGGCCCAGAGGGGGCAGGCATCGCGGAGGCCGCCGTCGAAAGAGATAATCCCGCGGATGCGTTTGGCGGGGAGGAGGAACGGGATGGCGCAAGAGGCGAGGAGGACATCGGCATCGACATCGCCATTCCGAATCAGCACCTGCCGGCATTGCCAACCCTGGCTGACGACGACGGCGAAATCGACACGGGGCCGCCAGTCGCGGACAAGGGCGCGGACCATGGCTTCGAGGTTGCGGGTGTCGAGGATGCCGCGGCGGGCGGAGGCGGCATCGAGCCATAGCTTTTGAAGTTCGGCGGGCGGCATGCCGCTGGCGATGGCCCAGCCGTTGAGGGCGCCGGCGGAGGCACCGGCGACGCAGTCGAATTGGCCGAGGGCTTCGCAGGCTCCGGCCTGGAAGGCGCCGAAGAGGCCTCCTCCGCTGAGTACGAGGCCGCGCCTTGGCCGATTGATGGAGGTCATTCCTAGTTGGATCATAGGCGATCCTGGAGCAGGCGCGGGAGAATGGTTGGGTCGATCCTCTTTTCGACCCGTTCGCGGCTGAGCAGGCAGCCGTTTTTGGGCGATGAATTCGGGGCCGCGTAGCGCGAGTCCTCGACGGCGGCTTTGACTTTGAAGCAGCCGGGGCGTGCCAGACGTTGTAAAAAAGCCCGGTTTGGCCGTGGGGGGCGGAGAGCAGCCAGAGATTGCCATTGGTTCGAAGGAGGGTGGGGCTGGCCGAGTCGGCGACGGCGAAGATTTTGCCGCCGTTGGGTAGGTGGAGCGAGTTGGCGTAGCCGGAGACGCGTTTGCGAGGGAAGCCGGGGACGGCGGCGGATTGGCAGACTTTGGTGAGGAGGAGAGGAGTTGCTGACTCGCCACGACCGGCAGAATCGGCGTTGCAACCGGCCTCCGCGATCCGGTGGCGGGCGGGGAGCGGTATCGATTATTTCGTGACGGCGGACCGCGCCCTGGCCGGTGTTGCGGTGCTTGAAGGTTTCGCGATCCTGATTCCCGTGGACGATTAGCTCGCCAAGTCATTCAGGCGGATGGAGGCGGATTCGGCGGCCAATGGGGTAACGGCTTCGTCGGCGTCGTAGGCGACGATGGAGTTGTAGCGCTCGCCGATTGGATCGCGGTGGACGACGATGCGGTTGGCGGTGAGGTCGAGCACCCAGTATTCGGGGATGCCGGCGCTGGCGTAGAGGGCTGCTTTGGCGCCGAGGTCGAGATCCTGGGTAATGGCGGAGACTTCGGCGACAAGGAGCAGGTCCGGCGGCGAGGGGTGCTCGTTGCGAAACTCTAAGGCCGACCGGCGCAGGACGATTGCGCCCGGGTCGGGCCAGTTCGTAGCGTTCAGGGTTGGGCCAGGATCGATGGTGGCTCCCTGTTCCACGTGGAGGGGGCCGAAAACTTCTCGCAACCATTCGCCTAGCAAAAGCAGAGCAACGGAATGCAACGGCAATTTTGGCTTCTTCCGAATCAAGTAGCCGTCGACAAGTTCGTGGCGTTCGAGGTCGAGCAGTCCTGCCGCTTCCAATGCACGGCAATCGTCGCGCGTGAGGGGCCGCGGACGGGAGGGAGGGGTTTCGGCCAGCATGTCGTAATCATGCCACAAAAAAAGCGGCGCCTTGCGGCGCAGCTTTTCGGCTACGGCGTCGAAACTGAACCCACCAAGTCAGCAAGACGGATGGAGGCGGATTCCGCCGCCAATGGCGCAACGGCTTCGTCGGCGTAATAGGCGACGATGGATCTGTAGCGCTCGCCGGATGGATTCCGGTGAACGACGATGCGGTTGGCTGCCAGGTCGAGAACCCAATATTCGGGGATGCCGACGCTGGCGTATAGGGCTGCTTTGGCACCGAGGTCGTAGTCCAGAGTGGTCACGGAGATTTCCGCGACCAGGAGCAGATCAGGCGGCGCCGGATTGGCGGCACCCAACTCTTCGGCCGGACGCCGCAGAACGATCACGTCCGGTTCCGGTTGGTTGGTCGCGTTCAATCGTTGGCTCAAGTCGATTGGCACCTCCTGATCGACTTGCTCGACGCCAAAAACCAGGCGCAACCGCTCACAAAGGCGACGTAATACGTTCGAATGCAGGCGAGATTTTGGCACCTTCGGAATCAACCCCCCGTCGATTAATTCGAAGCGGTCCCATTCGAGCAGCCCCGCCACTTCCAACGCCTTGCAATCGTCGCGCGTGAGGGGCCGCGGACGGGAGGGAGGGGTTTCGGCCAGCATTTCGTAATCATGCCACAAAAAAAGCGACGCCTTGCGGCGTCGCTTTTTCGGTTGGGATGAACCCGAGTTTACCAGTAGGCTTTGATGCCGAGCTGGACTTGGCGCGGGAACGTGTTCTGGTTGGAGACCAGAGCGGGGAAGACCGTGCCGAAGTTCGGGTTATTGGGATCGGTGTTGAAGGCATCGCGACCGTAGTAGTTGTGGTTGAACAGATTGAAGGCTTCCGCGCGGAACTGGATGCGGAGGCGTTCGGTGATCTGCGTGTTCTTGAGGATGGACGAATCGAGCGTGAAGGCGCGATGCTTGCGGATCTGGCCCGAGCGGAATGGAGTGGAGCGCGGGGCGTAGTTGGGAAGTTGCAGCCAGGACGCGTCGGCGACATTGGCCGAGCAGCCAAGTTGGATGGAATAGGGCTGCACGGCGACCGTGCCATCGTTGAACTGACGAGCGACGCAGGGGCTCCAGCCGCGAACCTGGTTGGCTTTCCAATCGATGTTCTTTGCCCTGGGATCCTTCAACTGAATGACGTTGCCGGGCAGATCATTGGGTTCGCCGCTGGCGGTGGTGTAGAAGCTGGTGACTTCCCAGCCGCCGATCAACTTGTTGACGAAACCACTAGAGCCAGCGCCGAACTTCTTGCCCTTGCCGAAGGGCAGGTCATAGATGCCCGTGAACTTGAAGAAGTGCGGACGGTCATTGAAGTACAAGCCTTGCTGTTGCACGTTGGCGTAGGGGTCATTCCAACCGAACTTTTCAACGGTCTTGCTGAAGGTGTAGTTGGTAACGATCATCAGTCCGCCGGCGATGCGTTGGTTGTAATTGATCTGGGCGGAGTTGTACCAGATTTTGGAATCGCCCAGGCCCGTTTGTTGGAGGTCGCCGGAGAATTGCGGGAAGGGGCGGTTCAGGTTAAAGCGGCTAAGGTTCGCCGCCGTGAAGTGGGTGGTGCCGCGGAAGGCTTCAATGCCCTGGAAGGGGTTGGGAATCTGCGTATCGCAGAAGGCAACCGAACCGCCTTCGAGCGGGTTGCATGTCTTGCGGAAGGCCAGGGAGGGGATGTTGTAGGCCCGGTCCGTGTTGAGACCGACCGAGCGGCTACCGACGAAGGAGGCCTCGAGAGAAGCCGACGCGCTTACCTGCCGCTGGATGCCGAAGGAGAACTGATGCACCTTGGGAGTGTTGAAGTCCGGCTGGAACCAGTTGTTGTTGCGGCCGACGAAGGTCGACGCGCCGAGGCTGGCACCGGAGGGGATGGCAATACCGTTCGGGTAGGGATTGCTGAGCAGGCCGGGGAGCGGATTGCGGCCGCCGTCGATGGAATCCACGAGCGGGGTGTTGGTGGAGAAGCCGGCGGTCTGCAGGAAGTTGTTATTCGGGTTGAGATAGTAGAGCCCGTAACCGCCGCGGACGACCGTTTTATCGTTCACGGAGAACGCTGCGCCGATGCGGCCCTGGAAGTTATTCATGTCGTTCTTGGCGGCAAGGCGGGGATTTCCGTTGACGCCGGCGAACTGGAAGCCGCCCTTCAAGTTGCGCAGTTCAGGATAGAGGGCCAGGTTGGCCGGGGAGATCTGCTGGGCAATGGGGCTGGCGAGAGTGGCGTCGAAGCCGCGGTTCTGACGATTCCACCTTTCGTCGGGAGCGCCGTTGTAGTCCCAGCGGAAGCCCAGGTTCAAGGTCAGGCGGCGGGAGACCTTCCAATCGTCCTGGAGGTAAGGAGCGAAGTACCACTGCCGGTTGAACGGATAGACCGGATAGTTTGAATTGCCGGTAACGGCACCCAGAAGGAAGCTGGCGTAGGAATCACCCGCTGTGGACTCGCCCTGATTCCAGATGCGCTGGGTGTAGTTGCGTTGGCCGGCGAACTGCAGGATGTCGCCCGAGTTCTGCTGGATAAAGTGGATGCGGCGGAGGTCGACGCCCATCTTCAAATTGTGGCTACCGGCGATCTTGGTTACGTTGGCGGCCAGATTGTAGTTGTTGGTGAGGTTGAAACCCTGGCCGCGACCGAGGCCGGAGTAGCCGGGGTTCTGCCAGGAGCCGAAGTAGGTGGGGCCCGGCAGGCGGCTGATAAGACTGGCGGGGAGGCCGAAGCTGGTGAGATCGAAGTTCTCGTTGGCGCGGCCGAAGCCTTTTTCAATGAAGCGATTGTGGGAACCGCGGACGTTAATGACGAGGGTGGGGGTAGCGGTCCAGAGCCAATCGGCGACGTAGGCGTCATTGATGCGCTGGAAGGGCTGCTGACCGTTGGTGCCGGGCTTGTTGTCGATGCCGTTGCCGGCGCGATCTTCGGTACGGTCATTGGACGCGTGACGGAAGAAGGCGCGGTGCTTGTCGCCGAAGTTCCAGTCAAATTTCAAGATCAGGTTGTAGAACTTGTCATTGGCGACGTAATTGGGCAGACGGTGGTTGGCGGTGGAGTACTGCAGGTTGGCCGTGGTGGCGGCGTTGGGCAGCGGCATGAACTTGGTGACAGCGGCGGCCACAGGGCTGATCCGGTTGGCCGGGATGATGTTGCCGGGGAAGGGATTGCGAACGGGGTCGCCATTCACGACTTGCCCGCCGATGGGGTCATAGATGGTGATGGGCGCGCCAGTGGCGTTGCGGAGCTTCGAGAAATCGCCGGTGCGCATTTCCGGCTCCGGGTAGGAGTTGGTGAGCGGACCCGGCGTCTTCTCGCGGTAGTTTTCAAAGCTGCCGAGGTAGAAGAGTTTCACCGGGGAGTTCTTGGTGAGCAGCTTGGGCAGATAGACGGGGCCATCGAACTGGAAGCCGTACTGGTCAAGGACATGATCGGCGCGCGTATTCTTGATTCCGGCCGGCCGCGGAAGGGCGTTGGACTGGAAGGTATTCGCATCGAGCCAAGGGCGGCGGGCGAATTCCCAGGCAGTGGCGCGGAAGGCGGTGCCGCCGGACTTGAGCACAACGTTGAAGATGCCTCCGCCTGTTTTGCCATACTGCGCGTCATAGGAGTTCTGCTGGACGACGAATTCCTGAACGGCGTCGACGATGGGAACGTAGGCGATGTTGTTGCCGCCGGCCTGGGCGTTGTTGGGCGCGCCGTCCATCATGAACTCGTTGTTCGATTCGCGTCCACCGTTGACGGACCACTGGGCGATGGCGCCGTTGTCAAACGGGCGCTGCCAAATGGCCGCGCCTCGGAAGACAACGCCGGACATCATGGTGCCGAGCATGAACGGGTTACGCGCGTTCAGGGGCAGTTCGGAAATGGCAAGGGAGTTGACGATACCGGAGCGGGAGGCGGTCTGCGTTTCGAGCAGGGCGGCTTCGCCTGTGACGTTGACGGTGTCAGTGACTGCGCCGACTTCCAAGGATGATATCGATACCGGCGAGTTGGCTGACCTGCAGCGTGACGTTCTCGCGGTTGACGACTTTGAAGCCCTGGGCGGTGGCGGTTAGTTTGTATTGGCCGGGACGGAGGAAAGGAATCGTGTAGGCGCCGGAGGCGTCGCTGGTGGCGTTGGAGGTTTCGTTGTTGGCGGCATTCACCGCGCGGATAGCGACATTGGACACCGCGGCGCCGGACGGGTCGAGGACCCGGCCCGTAATGGTGGCGCGGAATTCTTGCGCGAGCAAACCGCTCGCGAGCAGGCACAGAGCTGACAGCACTCTGGAGGTACTTGACATAGTGACTCCCTTGAAAATCGCTTCTGGAGACCTGGAAGCGCTTGTATCACTCTATCGAATGTGGGTAAGGGTGTGCAACTATGTCAACGGGGAGTGACATCGGATTGAGACTGTTCTTCGTGGCTGGGCTGATCGCGTGGGGGCAGATGGCCGATCCGCTCGCGGGACCGGCGCGGCTGTTGCGATCGGGGAAAACGGCGGAGGCGCGGGCGGAGTTGAACCGGCATTTGCAGTCGAATCCACGGGACCCGGAGGCGTGGTTTCAGCTTGCGAGAACGCATTTGGCGGACTTTGCGCAGTCTTCCGATGCGGGGACAAACAGGGTTTCGATTGATTTGGCGATTGAGGCGTTGGCGGCGGCGTTGAAGGAAAATCCGGATCATGTGTATGCGTTGAAGGCAAAATCTGTTTTGCACGCGCGAGCGGAGCTGTTGCATTACGATCCGAATTTGGCGTTTGCTTTGGCGGCGCGGGTGGTGAAGCTGCAACCGTCGGCGAATGAGTACTTGTTAAGCCTTTCGGAGTGGATGACGGGGGAGGTCCGGTTCGCGGAACATTCGGAGCATCGGGTGCCGCACGATCCGCAGTTGGGGATTGACCGGTCGTTGCCGTTGATTGACAGGGTGATTACCAGCGCGACGCCTTATAGCGAGGAAGAGGGCGCGGCGTTGTTCCTGATGGCGAAGGCGTTGGCGCGGAAGGGTTCGTATGCCGAATCGCTCGAGTATTATGAGCAGGCGCTGGCGCGGGCGAAGACGCCTTTGCAGCGGCGGGAGGTGTTGCGGGAGCGTGGGGCGAGTTTGTACCGGCATGGGCTGTTTGAGGACGCGGCCAGCAATTTTTATCAGGGGACCCAAATGGGCGGAGATGTTTCGATCGACCAGTGGCTGCTCAAGACGGCTTTGGAACAGTTACCTTCCGTGCCCAAGCTGCCGGCTTCTTCGCTGTTTCCGGGGGCGCCTCGGCCGGAGGGGCAGCCGCCTTTGCTGTTTGCCGATATTGCGGCTTCGCGGGGAGTGGATCGATTGAACGGGAACGGGACGTGTTCGTGGGGCGATTATGACGGGGACGGGGATTTGGATTTGTTCCTGGCGGGTTCGGGGTTGTTTGTGGCGGTGTACCGGAATGATTCCGGGAAGTTCACGGACGTGACGGCGGCGGTGGGGTTGGCGCAGACGCCTTCGGGATATAGCTTGAACCTGATCGATTATGACAACGACGGGCGGGTGGATTTGTATGTGTCGTTGAATGGGTGGTCGGGGCCGATGGCGAACCGTTTGTATCGCAATACCGGGGGGAAGTTCGAGGATGTGACGGAGAAGAGCGGGGCGGGGGATGGGGGATCGGGGTTTGTGTCTTTGTGGGGGGATTTGGACAACGACGGGTATTTGGATCTGGCGATTGCGAATGGGGTGCTGCGGGATGGGTCGACGCCGCAGATTTATAGGAACAACGGCAATGGCACGTTTACGAATAAGACGCGGGCGGCGGGGATGGTGGAGCCGCCGTCGTATGGGGCGATTGGCATTGCGCTTGGGGATTATGACGGCGATGGGGATTTGGATTTATTGGTGAACGGGTTGGACCGGACGCCGAATCGTTTGTATCGGAATGACGGGAAGTGGAAGTTTACGGAAGTGGCTCAGAAGGCCGGCGTGTTGCAGCCGCCGCACAACGGGTTCGTCTGTTTCTTTTTTGACTACAACAACGACGCGCGGCCGGATATTTTGACGACGAGCTTGGCTCCGTGGGAGGCGGTTGTGGATGGCCTGAAGCGCGGGTACCGGCCAGCCGGCTTGCATCCGGATGCTTCGCGGTTGTTTCGGAATAATGGGGATGGGACCTTTACCGATGTGACGATGGCGGCGGGGCTGTTTTATCCGATGGGTACCATGGGCGCG
>CAMDKT010000187.1 GCA_945900935.1 Candidatus Sulfopaludibacter sp. SbA3
AAGCGTTCTTTCTCCCGAATCACGGTCGCTCCCTCGTCGTCCTCTTCTTCTGTCCGATCCGACACCTTCACCGCATCCCAGTAAGCCAGGTGCCGTTCTTCTCCCTCGCCAAACAGACCATTGAGAAGGCCACTGATACACAAGAGCCCGACGTGTCCTTTGTGCAAAGGAGTGAGCGGACGGCCTGTGAACTCGACCTTGCGCGCGTCGGTCACACGCCGGGATTGCAGGGAGGCAGGAGACATCGCCAAGAGATCTTCAATGTGATCCAGCAGCAGGCCTCGGTATTCGAGCCGAGCGGGCGGACTCGACGGGACCGTGAAGATTCGCTCCGGGATGTCCCCAAGAACCGGAATCTCGTCGTAGCGCCGGGTTAGATCGCTCAACTTCAAGTTGGCCTGTTGAACCCCGTGGTCGGTCAGCCGGTCTCTCTCCTGCCTGGTTCGACGAATCCCGAAGAGTACGATCTGCTTGTACAGAACGCTCTCGGGTGCCGCCAAGCGATAGATAGCCTTGTCGCGGAAGTGCGGCGTCAGCACCCTCCCGCAGTCATAGACGCGATTAAACGGAATCACCATTACCAACACACCGCCAGGTTTCAGCCATCGGAAGAAGTGCTCCAGGAAAACGGTTTCCATCCGCTGGTTCCGGCCCTCTCCGACCTCGAAATCGTAGGGCGGATTCAGGTACAAAAGGGAGAAAGACTCCACAGGCGCGTGGCAATCGAAAGCACTGCCTTGGATGACTTCATCGGCGATATCTTTCGCCTGTCCCGCGCGGTGCGCGTCGAGTTCGATGGCGTATCGCCGGACGGCTTTGCCAGGCGCAATCGTCGCCAGCGCCGCCCCCGTGCCGGCGCATGGATCCAGCACCGATGTTGCAGGCGACGAAAACTCCAGCCGCCCGGCAATGCGCTGAGCTTCAGCGATTGGAAGTGGGTAGTATCCTAATTTAAGGCGTGCTTCTGGTCGCAAAATGTGGCTCCTTGACCCGGCGCTATTTCAGTGTGTGACTTGAACCATAAAATGGCAGCGAGTGCCGTCATATGCTTCATTTGCACACCCGACGGGCTCGGCCATGTCATTTTGTGTGTGATCCTGAGTGGCGCGTTGGCGTCTACAGTCCGATCACGGCCCGCGCGGCTTTGACGGCCGCTGTGAGTGCGTGCCACTCGCGCAATGCTGTTGACGGCAGAAGTGCGGCTACTCGTGGGAGGGTTGGATACTGGCCGTGAGCGTGAATCTGCTCAACGACCTCCTGAACCTCGCCAATCAACTGAAGTTTGCGTTGCGCTGACGCGTCATGCCTCCATCGAACATACCTCGACGCGAGTGCGACGCATTCCTCCGGGCACAGATCCTTGAGATGAGTAATAGAAAAACCGAGACGTTGACTGGCGGCGGAAAGGGAAACTGCGGGCTTTTCTGCAAGCAAGGCATCAAACACCTGTTTCAGTTCAGTGGTCCTCTTTTCGCGCGCTCTTTGCTTTCGAGCCAGGAGTTGTTTGCATAGGCCGGGAAAATGAAGTTGGAGGCATTCCGAACTGGAGTAGCCCAGTCGCACGCGAAGATCATTCAACGTTGTTGGGATCTCTTCGTTGAGCGCGTCGGTGAGAAGCCGTTCCATCGCGACACGCCGTTGAGCCTCCTGCGAGGCAATCTTGCGCCGGATTGCCCGGCAGAGATCTGGAAAGATGCGTTGTAAATATCCATCATTCGCGTATCCAACTCGCGCCGCGATGTGGTGCGCCGAAACTGGCTCATCGAGAGCCAGGGACTCTTCGAGCATTATTTGTAAGTCGGCCTGCGTACAGATTATCTTTCCGCCCTTCCTCCGCCAACCGTGGCTTCGTCCTGACCGGCGATAGTTAGCAGCCAACCGTTTGCACAGATCTCGATCTACCTGATACAGCCGCTCCGCCCCTTTGTAGCCCAAACGCCGGGCGATCTCAGTCACACTCGGTGGCGGTTGTTCCATCACCGCTTGCTGAAGAGCGAGCCTTGTTTCCTCGATTGGCCGGGACTTCACAACGGGCACGGTGCTGCGCGCATTCTGTCTCGCCGCTTCCCACTGAGCCACCGCCTTCTGCGGTTCGATCTCCAGAAAGGCGGTGAGCGGGATTCCGAGCTTCCCGCTGATTCGCAACATCACGTCAAGGCTGGGCAATCCGCGACCGCCGAGATACAACGTCAGCGGGGATCGTGATATCTGGCAGATTTCGGCGAACGCGCCTAAGTTCCCCTTCACAACAGCGTCGATGCAAGCCTTCAAGTTGGCAGTCCATACGCAATGCAGCGCGACACCGTCGAGCGCCGGAGCGATCCGGATCAGGTCGCCAATGGCCTGCACGCGCACTAACTCCGCGTCTGGGACTGGTTCTGGAGTGGGCTCGTGCCGGTCGGCGGATTCGGTGGGTTTGCCGAGCCATTCCTGGCAATGAGAGCAGTGACCGGGGCGAGAGTAAACGGTAAGAGGTAAGGACTCACGCCGGCAATGTGGGCATTCGTCCGCCAACCGCGCAAGATGGCGTGGACACGCGGTCACCAAAGCTACTGTCCACAACAATGGATCGTAAACCGCTTCCCCGCGCCCCCGCTGTTCTTCGTAACAAGCCGGGCACCAAGCTCGTGTGCCGCGCGGCACTCCCTGCCTCGAGAAACATCGCTCGAATGGCGATAGCGTCAGAAAGCGCAAGCGATCTTGGAACGTGGCTCGTTCGATGGTGTCGATCCACCTTCTGGGCGCCTCCCCAAAGCCGTTGATGGCGTTCGCCCGCGCGTGGAATCCATGCGAGTTGGCGCGATGCTGCTGCATGAACCGTCCGAATCTCACCAAGGGCTTTTCTCCAAAAGGGGAAAGCTCACGACCTACCAAGTCGCCTACCGAGACGGCATGGGCATCGGCCAGACGGACCACATAACTACATAGGCTCTCTACCATCGGTGTGCCGATTCCAATGGGTGGAAGTGCGTACAATCGGCTCCGCGTCGGCAAGACCGGAGGTGTGCAATCCCAAGCCTCAAAGGATTCCGGCAGTGGCATAGTGGGGTACTCCGACCGCGTCGCGCACTGGTGTCCGTTGGCCCGGCCTGCGTTGGTTTTGCCGCGGCGCTATAACTCCTTCCGCCTGATCCGCATTCTCCGATCGGCCCAAGCCCAGCCTGGCTCGCAGGCGATCCCGCTCCGCCGGACTTTCCACCAATGTGCTCTCACCCTCGATTGCTTCCGAAAGCATCTTGTCGCACTGCGCCACGCTCAGCGCATGCGATTCGAGGTCCTTTCGGCTGAGCGATTCGGCATTGCGCTTCGACGCCGAAACCAGTGCCCTTGTCAGCCAGTCTTTCAGCACACCCACACATCCGATGGTCCGCTCGTACAGATACTGCCAGTCATTCAACAGATCCGGAGGACGGACTAACGGCAACTGCTGTTCAAAGGATTTCACGATGGATCGGAATGCTTTCAGGTCAGATGCGCTATCGGCGCGGTAGCGAGGAAAGTGGATATCGATACTTCGCCGGCTCAACTGCGCGCTCAGATTTCGAAAGGCGAGCAACTCATAGGTGCCGATCAAGACGTGTACGGTTTTGGTGCGATTCGCCAGTGATTTGATGACATCCAGTTGATCTGAGAGTCGCCGGCCAGACCCCACTCTTGCCAAGTGCTGCGCCTCGTCCACCAAAATGGCGACTGGCCTCCGAAAGGCGAGGGCGCGCTCAACCGCGTGGTGGTATTCCGCGCCCACGGCCCTGGCGCTCGGCATGAACCTCGTGACTCTGTCTCCGATTCGAACGGGCGCTTGAGGATTGATTTTGTAGTCCACAAGGGGTTCTTCCATCTGGATCAGGAGTCGGCGGAAGTGATCTCGCCAGTTGAAGCAGCCGGACTCCGGCGCAATGCATTCCACGCTGACCACCGGAAAGCGGCCTCGGTCATCCAGAAGCGTAGGAAGAAGTTCGGATGCCAAGAGCTGTTCGATTTTTGTGCGCAGGGTGGTCTTTCCGACGCCGGTCGGACCCAACACCAGGATCAGCGAGTTGGGCGGCACTTCATGGATCGCGTTCATCAACTGATCCCTGGCGGTGATGAGATGTGGATGGGCCATTGTGAACGACTGAAAGGCCTGAATGCGCGTGCTCCATGGCTGGATCGTCGGCTCATGCAGGCAACTGGTCGCGAGTGTTCCCATCAAAATGCTCCGTACACTTCGCAGGCGGCTCCATCGTCCAGTGGTGGCGGAGGCCTGTCTCCACTGACCGCCGTCTCTGGAGTCTGTGCATCCTGAGTGCCCGTATTGGAAACGATGCCCAAGCGGATGGGTCGGTTCTCTGCGTCACGCAATCGCTGGGTCAGCAACAACTCTTCCGCCTCGACGGATTCAAGGAATTCAGCCAGCCGCCGCGCCGTGATATGGAACGTGCCCGCATGATTCCTATTCCTGCGATGGAGTTCTGCAGACGCCAGCATGATCTCGCGCTCGGTTCTCCCCTTCATCGCAGTGAAACACTCCGAGTGACACTGCAGCCATTGCTTGCGTACGAATGCGTAGGCAACGCCAGCGTCGAACGGGTCGTAGCGGACGGGTACTACCTCGCCTTCCGTCTGTCGAAACGCTTCACACCAGTAGTAGACATGGTTGATCTTCACGCCTCTGGAAATCGTCACCTTGGCCGTGCCTTTGGATGTCGTGGGTAACGTCATCATCAGGAACTCGTCGTTGTAGGCGATCATCCGATGGGCTCTGGTCCCGCCAGAGGCCAGACCGTTCTCATAAGTCTCACGCGGACTCAACCCCAAGGCCGGATGCGAGATCGTGTCGTGGACTTCGTAGAAGTATTCCGCCAAGCGGCTGTGCAACTCGGCAAGAGGCCATATTGCGTGGCCTTTGGGATCCACCGATTTTGTGACCTGACGGACGTTGCGCGTAATCTGCGTGTTGCCGGACAGGTTGTGAATGAACTGGGTGTTCGCTGCGCCAAACAGCCGCTCGCAGGTGGAACCGAACCGGGCTTCCGCAGGTGGCCTAGTCTTTTTCGTACATTCATAGCGGGCAAGGAGCGTCTCGAAATAGGTGCCTTCAAACTCCCGCCCTCCATCAACCACAAGAATCTGTGGAATCCGCCCGAACCTACGGACGCATTCGCGCAGGGCCATCATGCAGGAACGGTAGCTCGGCGGATCGAACGTGAGATAGAACGCGAGCATCCTGCGCGAGTACGCGTCGGTAAGCAGTGTAAGCCATGGCCGTCCGAGCCGGTGGCCCAATGCCCCAACGCACTCGACATCCAACTCCGTGTGGTCAATGTGGACGATCTCGAATGGCCGGTCCCCATGCCGCGGCGTACGAGCGTCCAGTTGCCAGAAGAAAGTCGCCACTTGATAGCTGGCGCGGCGGCCCTTTCTCTTGAGCGTTTGATCGAATGCTGGACGTTGACGGACGGCGAGACAGAAGGTCTTGTAGCTGGGAACAGGCGCTTCTTGTTTTTCGCAGGCCAGCTTCAACCCTATCCACGCGGCATACTTCGTCTTTTGCTTCAGCGTCTCGTAGTCGGTTTCTATGAACTCCTGCAGCAATCGCCGTGACAGTTCAGGGAGCTTTGGCTCCCGATTTCCGCGCATGCCAGATTGCGGTAGCAGACCCAGAAACCCACTCCCCCACGTGACTTCCGCTTCCCTGTAGCTCGCCAGCCATCGAAAGAACGTCCGCTCCGCGACGACCGCGTTCGCGGGCATCACGCCGTCATCCAGGTAGGGACCAATCAGACCGGCTCGGTAGACGGCGCTGTGCAGATCACCTTCGCTCGCCCGCGACAAGCGAGCGGGAATCACCGACTCCGCACGCTCACCGGGCCCGGGTGCGATGACCCGAAGTCGATTTTCGGCAATCAGCTTTTCGAAGGCGCCGATTGGCAGTTCGACCAGATCATGAGTGCCAGACAGCAGGCCGAAGGTTGTTTCCCCAAGGTTCGCCACAGTCCAATCACGCCCGTCCCAACTGATCCGGCTCCCGCAACGGAGTCCGACTGCCTGGGGCCGCGCGTTTCTTGCGCTGATACCGGTTCCCAACTTGAGCGCTTCCCGCGTCGAGAACACCTTTACCCTTGATGGTTCGGCAAGGGCGGCGGCGCACAAGTCGACGTACAGAAGGTCTGCGGCAATCATGGCAAACACATGGTCTGAAATCGCCGTACCCGCCGTGAGGCGCAACAAATCCTCGAGCGACAACCCGGGTGCGGTCAATACAATAGCCAGGACTGCGTCGCGGCTTGCGCGGAGGATTTCTTGCTCATCGCTGCGAAGGTAGTCTTCCAGGAATAGGATATTCCGTTGAAACACTGAGTCGACTTCCGCCGAGGACCGTACACGGTAGTACAGGCCGAGTTGACTGGCGTGGGCCACCCCCGGCGGGCAACACCACCGACCGTCGGCACCAGCACAATAGCGGTTGGGATTGTGTTCGCTCAGGCTCTGGAGGTCTTCCTCGGTCTTCCATTCCTCCCATCCCGCCTGTGCATCGCGGATGACGAAGAAGTCCGGAGTGTGAACCACGCCAAGCTTCTTTCCCGCAGCGCTTTCGTAATCGAGCTTGATCGGCGGAGGCTGGTCATAGTATTCGAGGACGCCAGCGTCGTGCTCCATTTCGTAGATCCCCGCGAGTTCCACGCGGTGGCTCTCGAACTGGATTGTCACGCCCATTTTCCGGCTGGGGTAACGTCCGCTCACGTTGGACCGGCCGCCTCTCACCCGCCGCGATGGTGCCGCCGACCGAACCTGATTGATGGTGGCGCGCGTAGACTCAGGAACATTGCGTTGCTGAAACCAGTTCAACAAACCGTCCGAAGTGAGCATCTGCGGGCCTCCCAATCCTACGCGAGAATTGCCTCTAAAATGTACCCGGCAAGCGAGACGGACACCGGATCATTGACGTGATCTGAGGTGTCTCTCACTCTTCCGGGCCCGAACATATCGCAACCCAGCTTCCTTCATCAGTTCCTGAAGTTTCCGTCCGTTCTCGACGGCTCCTTGAACCTCGGGCGCCAGCTCATCCGGGACGTAGACGGAGAAGCGTCGCTCACCCTGGTAGCCGGACAGAGCGTAGCTGCTGTGCCCAACGCCGGATTGACATGCGGAACAGTTCTCCCGAACACACGGACTCTTCCGTAAAGATATGGAACCAAGCGCGACTGGCCAAAGCCCCTGCGCCGCGCGCAAGAACCATCGCCGGACTTCCTCGGATGTTTCTGCCTTCGTCATTGTCTATGTGCGATATTACACCTAGACACGCCGCGTTGCAAGGACCTTGTTTAGCACGGAGCCGTTTCCGTGCTGATCTTGCCCAACAGCGCCTTCTGGTAAATCCAGACACGCCGCGTTCTCTACTGGTTTGACGGACTTCGTGGCCGCCTCCAGTTGCCGCACTTGCTGCCGCGTTTTCCTTCCCTTTCTGAACTTGGTGCCATCTGATGCTTCCTGCGTCCCCAGCCCGGTGACCGACTACCCTCGGCATCTTCATGCTGGTGATGCCAACTTAAGCTTCTTCCGCTGCCAGGTTGTGGTTCAAGGCACAGAACGGTTGCCGCTTGAAAATCCCGCCCGCCCGGCAGTTCAGCGCCGGATCGGTACACGCAGCGGATGTCGTCGGATCGAATATTTTAATCGTCCCGATCTGGCCCTGCGGCACAAACGTGTTGAAGTTGCCTCCGCGAATCTCCGATGGCGGGACGCTGACGTTCGACGGGAACGGCACGCGCTCCTGCCAGCCTTCGAAGGAGAAGAAGACGAAGTCTTTGTTCTTGCGAATCGCGCCGCCAATGGTGCCTCCGTACTGGTGTTGATTGCGAAACCCCCGGCCGGTCCCCAGCGCGTTATTCTGTCGCGTGTTGGCATCCAGCACGCGGTTGCGCCAGAAATCGAACAACGTGCCGTGCCAGGTATTCGTCCCGGACTTTAACGTCGTGCTGACATGCCCGCCGCCGGATCGGCCATAACTCGAATCGTAGGTATTGACCATCACCTTCATCTCTTCCACCGCCTCGACGTTCGGCGCCAGATTGAAGGTTCCGTTGGTGGAGATCGGCGCGCCATTTAGCAGGAACTGGTTCGTCCCCGTGCGCCCGCCGTTCATCGTGAACGAACCATTGACGTCCCACGCCCTGGTGCCGGAAAAGCCGGTGGCGCCGAATGTCCGCTGCGTGAACATCACGCCTGGCGACAAACGCATCAGCATATACGTTTGGCGCCCGTTCATGGGAATCTCCTGCATCTTCACGGGGTCGAAGACCAGCCCGCGCGACGCGGTGGCCGTCTGAATCAACTCCTGCTCGCCCGACACAGTGATCTCTTGCGATACCGATCCTACTTCCAGCAGGATCGTCAGGTTCAGCTTCTCCGATGTCTGCAAGACGATGTCCGTGCGGCGCGTCGTCTGAAACCCATTGGCGGTAACCACAATCGTGTATCGCCCCGGATCAAGACCCACCAGCGTGTAGATGCCAGCGTCGTTGGTGATTGTTTCTTTGGTTGCATTCGTGTCAACCTTGGTGGCCTTCACTGTTGCCCTTGGAATAACCGATTTCGTCGAGTCAAGTACCTGACCCAATAACGTCGCCCGATAATCCTGGGCATAGGAAAGCGTCATTGCGGACGCAATCAGTAGCGATATAGCAACTCGTTTGAACATGGGAACCCCGTTGTCGAAAAGTAGGCCTGTTTAAGCCCTTGTTGCCGACAGCCTATGCTAACTAAATTCCCAACGCAACGGGCCCGTGTCAACGCCCCGCGGCAAACAACGTCCCATCGCCACGCAGAAAAATTCGTCCGCCCGCAATTGCCGGTGACGCCAAAAACCGCTCCCCTAACTCATTCTTCGCCAAAATTTCCATTTTCCGCCCTGCCCGCAACACAAACATCTCTCCCGTCTCGCTCAACATATATACCTTCCCATCCCCCGCCACTGGCGACGCGAAGAATATCCCCCCAAGCCGCTCCTTCCAAACCACAGCCCCCGTCTCCGCTTCCGCGCATGTCACCACGCCCACTTCATTCGTCATATACAGCAACCCCTGATACTGCAAAATCGAAGGCACGTACGATCCGCCATTCGGCATTCGCCACTTCATGTGTGTCGCGCCAACGTCCCCCTTCCCGCCGGGCCGCAACGCCCAAATATCGCTATTCCGGTACCCCCTGCTCAAGTAAATCGTCCCCTCATGAAACACCGCCGACGGAATCGGCGTCTGGCGCTCGCTCCCCGCCCACCACAACAGTTCGCCAGTGGCTGGCGAATAGGCATCGATTCGCTGATCCGAATTGACAACCAACTCATCGCCCTTGGGCCCCGCCACCACTACCGGCGTACTGTGCGAAACTCGCCCTCGCCCCCGGTCCACTTTCCATTTCTGCTCCCCGGTCTTAGCGTCCAGCGCGAGTAAATAGGCGCCGGGCCGGTGATCGCAAAGCAACAAGACCAGCCCTTTATAAAGCGCCGGCGA
>CAMDKT010000188.1 GCA_945900935.1 Candidatus Sulfopaludibacter sp. SbA3
AAGTAGGCGATGGGGAACTCGCCTTCCTCGGCGCGTTCCCTCTGTTCTTCGGCGGTTTGGGCTCTCTCTTTTCCGGCCATTTTTCACCCATCCCTGCCCGCCGGATCGGCAGCACGATAACCGCGCGGCGGGCAGTGGCGACGGTTGGCTTTGCCGGCGCCGCCGTTATGATGTACGCGGTGACGCTAACCGGGTCTCCGCTCATGGCGATGATAGCCATGGGACTGGCGAGTTTCTGCAATGATCTCGTGATGCCCAATGCCTGGGGCGCCTGCATGGACGTTGGCGGGAAGTATGCGGGCACACTCTCCGGCTCCATGAACATGATGGGCAATTTCGCCGGCTTGGCGGCACCGGTGATCGCCCCATATATCCTGCTCTATACCGCCAACGACTGGAACCAGGTGCTGACGGTGATGGCGGCGGTGTACTTGTGCGGCGCGTTTGTATGGCCGTTTATCGACCCGGTGACGCCATTGAAACAGGTATAGCTCGTGCGGTTATTTGTAGTGTTGACACTGGTCGCCGCGGCGCTTGGCGGCGCGGAGTCCAACGCGTTTTTCGACGGCCGGGTTCAGCTTATCGGCGAATCGCGGATCCGTTATGAGGATCGTTTCAGTGTCGCCTTCGGCACCGCGCGCGATTATGATGTGGCGCTGCTGCGGCAACGGCTGGGATTTTCCTACAAGCCGAATGCGGACATCGAAATCCGCGTTATCGGCCAGGACACTCGCGCGCCGCGGTACGGCCACAACGCGCCTAGCTCGTTGCGCGACGGAACGGATCTTTACGAGGCTTACATCGACCTGTTCGGCAAGCGTAAAACCGGGTTCGCCATGCGCGCCGGCCGCTCCACTCTGAGCTACGGCGATACGCGTTTCATCGGTTCGCCGCAGTGGGCGAATTTGGCCCGGACTTATGACATGGCGCGCGCACAGTGGAGGACTTCGAAAGCTACATGGGAGTTTCTCTTCGTATCGCCGACCTTCATTAACATCAACCGTTTCAATAAGCCGATTCTGAGGGAACACTTATACGGCACTTACAACACATTCGGTAAGTGGGCGGAGCTGTACGTTCTACGCCACGAACAGCCGGGGACGCTGGAGAGCGTAATCACGGGAGGGCGGCTGATGGCGCCGCTGGGTAAGTTCAAGTTGACCATTGAGCCTGTGACGGAGCGCGTCACGCGGGGCGCGGTGAGTACGGGCGAGGGCGCGCTGTCGACGAATCTGGCTCGAAAGATCGGTAACATTGACGTATCTTTCGAGTATAAGTTCGCGTCTTCCGGATTCGATCAAATGTATCCGGCGATCCATGACAAGCTTGGCCATGAGGATCTGTTCGCCTGGCGGAATCTGCACAATGCTCGCGCCTTCGGAACCTGGCGACCGTTAAAGACGCTGGCCGTCAATGTCATGTATAACGCCAACTGGCTGGTCGATCCGCGGGTGGGCGTGTTCAATACGCAGAACCGGCTGATTGCGCGCGGCTCCAAGCACTGGGCCGGCCAGGAAGTGGATAGCTACGTGAACTGGACGTACCGGAAGTTCATGACGCTCGGCGGAGGAGTTGGGGTCTACGCGAACGGGACTTTTTTCCGCGGCGTGACGCCGAACCGCAGCCCCGTGTTCTATTACGTTCACCACACATTTACGATGTAAACACGCTCGCCCGGAACCGCGCGAGATCCACGCGGTAATGCATTTCATCCCCATTCGGCAGCACGGTCACCGGCACCAGCAATCCATACAAATCCGCCAGCTCCGGATCCGTGTCGATATCAAAAACATCTAGAATGAACGGTCTTCGCGCCTGCTCCGTGCGCAGTACAGCTTCGGCAATCTCGCACAAATGGCACCCGCGCCGTGTGTAGAAACGAACCGTCACCATCGCATGTCGGGCCGGTGGCTGAATCGCTCCCGCGTGCGCATCACCAGGATCAGCGCCACCCCGGCGAGGAACCCGCCTATGTGGGCGAACCAGGCCACGCCGCCCTGCGACAGGTGCGAATGGCCCATCGAGCCCACGCCGCTGAAGAACTGAATGACAAACCAATAGAGCAGGATCAGGTAGGCCGGAATCTCCATTGTCGTGATGAAAACGACCACTAGCACCAGCGTCGTGATCTTCGAATGCGGGAACTTCACGACGTAGGCACCCATTACGCCGGCAATCGCGCCGCTGGCACCGATTGTCGGCGCGCTCGAATCGGCGTTAAACACGACATGGACCATCGTCGCCGCCAACCCGCACAGCAGGTAGAACACCAGGTATTGCGCATGGCCCAGAATGTCCTCGACGTTATCCCCGTAGATCCAGAGGAACCACATGTTCCCGATCAAATGCAGCCACCCGCCATGGAGAAAAATACTCGTCAGGACATCCACCCACTGGAGTCGCGCCGGAATGACGCCGTGGTGCGCGATGAAGAAGTTGAACTCGTATGGGTCCATGGTGAACTCATACAGAAACGCGAGCACGTTCAGGGCGATTATCGCCACCGTCACGAAGGGGAAAGTGTAGCTCGGTTGCGTGTCGCGTAGGGGGATCATAGCGCGCGTTGTTCGAAGTCGCGGTTCGTACGTCGTTCGGCCCGGGCCATCAGCGCTTTTGCCGCCGCAAGGTCCTGAATACCGCCGCGAGCGCCGATCGCGGTGCAGTTCAATGCGGCCATGGCGTTGGAAAGATCCAACGTGTCCTTGATGCTCAAACCCTGCATGACGCCGTAGCAATAGGCGCCATGGAAAACATCGCCCGCGCCGGTGGTGTCGACGCAGTTGACGACGAATGCGGGCGAGTAACAGAACTTCCCGTCCATACGGGCAATGGAGCCGTATGAGCCGAGCGTCATCGCGGCCACTTTCATCCCGTACTCTTCCTGAATCAGGATGAGAGCGCGGAAAGGATCGCCCTCGCCCGTCCAGCGAACCGGGAATTCGGAACTCGTGATCAGGTAATCCACGTTTTGCAGAACTTTGTCGAAGCCGTGGTAAACCGTGTCAACGTCCACGGTAACCGGGATATTGTGATGACGCGCAATCGCCGCGGCGCGGCCCACGGCAGCCGTGTCGTGCCCGTCAATGTGCAGCAAGCGCGCACACGTGATCATCTCCGGAGTGATCTCGTCCGGTTCCAGCCGCAGACAGTCCGAACGCCGCCAGAACACGGTCCGCTCGCCGGTCGATTGGTCGATCACGATATAGGCCGATTGGTTCGCGCAGCCCTTGCGGGTTTGCACGTGGTCCAGGTTGATCCCTGTCCCCCGCAGGCTTTCGATCTGAATCCGCCCGCGCTCATCGTCGCCCACGGTGCCGACATATTTCGTGCGCAGACCCAGCTTGGCGCACGCCACCATGGCGCTCGCCACCTGCCCGCCTGGGCTGTACATCTCGTCAACGAACGGCTCCTTGCCGGCGTACGCCGGAAAGCGGGGAACAAGGATTAATGTATCGGTGGCGTTCAGGCCCACCCCAACAACGTCAAATTCAGGCATCCGAAGGACTACCGTAACACAGCCCGGACCGTCTCAGTTTTTCTTGCCCTCAAGTGGTAAGTTCGGCTTCGCCTCAACGATATAGAGGAAAATGCGGTGACGGCGGCCATGGACGAAAACCTCCTCCACTTCTCTGGGGTTCCAACCGCGGATCCCGTAATCGTGGGAGACAACCCGCGTCCCAGGGCGCAAGGTTTTTTCAAATTTGGGCCGGAGTTTTTCGTTGAAGCTCGTGGTTAAGTACAGCGTCACGACGTCGGCCTGCGATAGGTCCACATCGAAAACGTCCGCCCGAACCACGCGCGCCTTATTCTGCAGCCCGAGCTTCAAAATAGTGTCGCTCGCCTCTTTCGCGATCTTCGGGTCAATCTCGATTCCAATGGCTCTGGCTCTGAACTTCTGTACCGCTGTAATCAGAATCCGCCCGTCCCCGCAACCCAGATCGATCACGGTATCCCCTTGCCGGGCCTGGGCCACTTCCAGCATTCGATCAATCACTTCCTGCGGAGATGGCACATACGGCGCCAGCCGCTGTCCTACCGGTTGAGAAATCGCCGGCAGAGCGACGAGGGCGGCGAGTAAAGAAGCGGTGAAAGTCATGGCGGGCAGCGAGTTCCTATACCAGTGGGACGTATCAGTTCGACTTTGCGTTTTGGGCAATTCGCGCTAAACGGGATTTTTGTATCTTGCCGACGACCTCCGAGGTCGCTGACCATAAATCGCGCGGACGCGAAATCGTATACTCCAACCCCTTGAAATACTTTACGGCGTTCCCAATGGTATCCCGCCACGGAACCGCTTGCGGGAAAAGATTGTAATTCATGTAAAAGACAGGAGCGTCCAGGCTGCCAATCTCCTTCAGAGCTTCCGTCTCGATGTTGTGCTCCAACATCACCTTGGGTCCAGCGAAGATGAACGCGTCCGGACGTTCTTTCCCGCTCAATTCACTGCGAATCAATTCGGTAATGAACCGGATATCCGATTTCTTATCTGCCAATCGAGCCAAGTCCACGCGGCCAAGCTGAATTTTCGCCAGCGCCTCGCCCAAGGCGGGAAAGTCGATTTTCTCGGCGTTGTCCTGCTTGTAAAAAATTTTCTGCTCCTGCATGCAGAAGGCGACCAGCGAGAAACGGGTAACACGCGGGTCGCGGGAAAGATTGCGCAGTATCGAGACGAGCGCGGAGGTGTCGATCGGCCTCATTATCGAACTGCGCGGATTCTGGGGCGCGTAGTTGAGCAGGATTTTTACGGTCGTCGGGTCATTTTCGCGCTGAACGGGCGGTTCCTGGCGGAAGTACTCTGTCTCCGACTGGCGAATCGTGCCCGCGCCGATCGCCAGCGCCATTTGGCTGTCTTTGTCGGAAAGTTGCGCCTCGACGTCCCAGTAGCTGGAGCACACGCGCTCGGCCCTGTCCCGCATCAGCCAATCGATTTTATATTTGCCTTCCCCGATGTCGAAGGCACCGTAAAAAGACGCCTCGCCTTTGGAATCCTCTTCGATTTCCGGCACTCTGATTCGCTGAATGAAATAGGCGGGGTCCCCGGCACCGGCCGCCGGCGTCACGCGGAAAATAATGGTTAGCAGGTTTTCCTGGCCGACGAGTTCCTTCATCGGAACGGAAACTTCGAACCCGCCGTGGAATTTAAGATCAAATCCGATCTGCGCAGTTTTCGTCGGATTCACTGTACACGGCAGATCTTTGCGTGGGTCGGGAACTTCCAGAATCGCCTGGTCGGTGCCAAACAGGCGGACGATTCCGCCGGTTCCGGTCATGATCAGTTGCCCGTTGACGTTGCCGGACACACCGGCCAGTATCCCGCAGAGGAGGGTAAGGTGAGCGCCGATATTGAGAAGCATTTGGGGGTTTCCCACGCTGCCCTGCCCTCGAAAGAGAAATCGGTGTCCGGCGGACGCTTGTGCGTCTGCGGATAAGCAGTATTATCCACTACATTTCTATCGGATGGAATGGGGGTGCGCCTTAATTTATTTGGCAAGGACTTTACCGGGTGTACCAGTGAATCCCTGAGCCGTGTGCTAAAGTGCAGTTTGTATGGCATCTCGTAGTGTTAATAAAGTAATCCTGGTCGGGCGTCTCGGCAAGGATGCGGAAACAAAGTTTACACCTTCCGGGGCGAGTCTGACTCGTTTCTCGGTAGCCACTAGCCGCCGTTGGAAGGATCAACAGTCAGGCGACTGGAAGGAAGAGACCGATTGGCATAACATTTCGTTCTGGCGGGCAGAGAACGTCGCGCCGTATCTGACAAAGGGTAAGCAGGTCTACATCGAAGGCCGGTTGCAGACGCGGAGCTATGAGGACAAGGACGGGCAGAAGAAGTATTCAACGGACGTTGTAGCCGACGAGGTGATCCTGCTTGGCGGACAGAGCGACGGCGGCGGGTCGGACGCCGGCGGCTACAGCCAGGAGCCGCGCATCGTTTCGCAGCCCCGTTCCGTGGCACCGAAGCCAGAAGCCGTTGCCATGGGCGGAGGCGCGGCCGCATCCGCCCCCGCCAGTGGAAACCCGTTCGACGCCGGGATCAGCGACGACGACGTTCCCTTCTAACTGTCTATAACGGAGTGAGCGGTGGCCTCGGATCAAAAGAAACAAGCCGTCTGGGCGGAGGCGCAGCGCCTCTGCAATTTATCGGCTGAAGAAGTCCGGATGGCGAAGGAACTCGGGTTTCAGCCGAAGTCTCTGATAAAGAACCGTCCGTCGCCAACGCAACAATGGAAAGCGCCGGTGCGCGATTGGATCCGGGATCTTTATGAGAAGAAGATCGGATCGCGGCCAGCGGCCCCACAGCCCAGACCGCCGTCGGCATTCCGGAAACCGGAGGAGTTCTGGCCCGATAAGCCGGAGATTCCCGAGTTGGTTTTGGTTGAAAAAGATTTGAGTTGGGCGTGGGACGACGACGTACCTATCCCGCGCGATTTTCCCCCTCCATCGGACGACGAGATTAACGAGGAAAACACTCTGACGCTTCGTCAGCAGTGCCTGTATCGCTGGGCCGCGCAGGCAGTCGCGATCACCATGAGCGAGTTGCCGGAAGTGCAGTCCGTGACGGCGTTCGGATCGGTAGCCCGGCCGTTGAAAAAGTCACGGTATTACCGCTGTACCGATCTCGACTTGGCCGTCTGGCTGACCGGGATCTCGGACCTCAAAATGTTAAAGAACACGATGAGCCGCGGGCTGTCCACGGTGCAGGACACGCCCTACGGGGGCGTCGCGCATCATCAGGTGGATGTCCATGTACTGGATGCCGCGACCGGCGATTACCGAGGGCGGCTCTGCGGATTTGGCCAGTGTCCGAAGCAGGGGAAGAGCCAGTGCCGCGTCCGGAACTGCGGTGCGCAGCCGTTCCTCCAGCAGTTTGAAGGATTGCGCTGGAACTCCGCGCGGTTCGAGTCCGAGCTGAGGGTCACGCTCTTCGACAGGGCCGCCGGATTCCTCGTCCAGCCGCCAATGATCGACGCCCTGCCAACGAGATATGCGATCCCGGCGGAGGCTCACTTTAATGACGATGACGTGCCGTTTTAGTCGCGAAAAGCTCACCGTCCGCGGTACAAAATCTCCACTGTATTCCGCACATACTGCTCATCCGAAAGGGCCTCCACGGCCTCCGCCGGAAACTCGACGAGTTTTTTGAAAGCGACCGCTAACTCCCGGAATAACTCAACGCGCGCCGCGTCATCCAACTGATCCCGCCGCACCAGCGCGTCCAGCGCCACCCCCGCTAACTCCGGAGCCACCCGTTGCCGCAGGCGCGCCGCCAAATGCGGATGTTCCAACATCGAGTTGAACTTACCCGTCAGCAACTTCCGCCAATCCGGCGGCTCTAACTGCCGTGTCCGAACCACCACTGTATTTGCCGCCAGGTCCCCCACCCGCTGCCCGTGCCGCGTCCCCAGGGCGACCAGCCCTCCCACTAAATAGAACGCCGGTAACATATCCACCGGCCGCAGTAAGTTCCGCACCACTATCTGCGAAACATGAATCGGCAGCCCGTCCCGGTCCATCACGCGAATTCCCAGCAGCCGCTTGCCCAATGTCTGCCCCTGCCATAACCATTCCGCCAGAATGCTGTAAAGCATCGTCACCACGAAGTACAGCAATGTCCCCAGACCCCCCGCCGCGTCCGCGCTGAACGCCGCCACCACAGCGACCAACTTCTGCACCACCATCCCCGCCGCCATCACCACCGCCATGTCGACCCACAACGCCAACAGCCTGGAAACCGGCCCCGCGAGCGGCAGCGTAAACTCCATTCCCTCCGGCGTCCGCAACTCCAACTGCGCTTCGTTATAGAGTGCTTTCATTCGCCCCGCCTCGTGTCAGGAAAAGCGTCAACGCCGCCATCTCCACCACGCCAAAACCGATCTTCAACGCATAAGGAATTACTGGCTCGTGGTACTGCGAGAAGAACGATTCAATGATCCCCGCCCACACCATCAGCACGGCCACGCCGCCCGCCATCGTCACCAGATCCGGCAGCACCGCCCGCAAACGCAATCGCCGCGGCATCCGGTTGCCCCAGCCAATCAGCGCGTGCACCAACACAAGTCCCGCCTGACCGGCCAACAAAATCGCCGGAATCTCCACCGATCCGTGCGGCAATATCCACCCCAGCAGAAACACCAACTGCCCATCGGCAATGTAGTCCACCGCAATCGCGCCCATAATCACGCCGTTGTAGAACAACAGGACAATCGTGCCCAAGCCAAACGTCATTCCCAGCCCCAAGGTGAAGAACGCCACGCGCGTGTTGTGCGTCATCAACTGCGCCGAAAACCGCCCCCGCGCTTGCGAGATGTTCTTGCCCTTATCGGTCATTTCTCTCTTCACGCGCTCGGTCGGCGTTTTTTGCCCATGCCCGAAAGGCAGCAGAGCCGCCTTCGCCGATGGGTCGATCTTCAGCGCCACCGCCCCGAACGCGCACCCAACCAGGAACAGGCCGACGCTCAACGCCAGCGCCCGCGCGTGTCGCCGCACCGCCGCCGGGAAAGCCGCCGTAAACCACTGCCACCAACGCCCCCGGCTCCGCTCCGTCCCGCGCACATAAATGCGCGAGTAACTCCGCGCCACCAGTTGCTCCAAATACCCGCGCAACTCCCGCTCCGCCGTCAGATGCCGCACCTCCGCCAGATGCGCCGACGTCTGCTGATACAGCCGGTAAAACGCCTCCGTCCGCGCCAGATCCCACTGCGGATCCGGGTCGTTTTCCAAATGGTCCAACCCCCGCTCCAGCTCCTTCCAGACAGGCCGCGCCGACTCGAGAAATCGATGCATGTCCAGAATCACAGCAATTGCCTCTGCTTCACTTCGTCATAGAGCCCCAGCACCTTCGCCGCCAGCGCTCCCGGTTGCACCATATGAAACCGCACCCCATGCGTTCGCAACGATACTTCCAATTCTCGCAACGCGCGCCACTGCAAATGCCCGGCCAGATTCGCATAAAGATCGGTGTCCGGCCCCGCCAGCACCGGCGCCACGCCGCCCGGCTGCAACATCACGACATACGGCAAGTGCCTTTTCCCAAGCAAAGTCGCCGCTTTATCCAGGCTCAACGCCGCCGATGGCTCGTCCAACGCCGTCAACAGGAACAGCAACGACCGCTTCGGCACGCGTGAACGCAGGAACGCAGCAAGCTCGAAAAAATCCGCCGGCACCGGTTCCGGCTGCGCGTCGAACATCGCCGCGCGGCACGCCGCGTAATGCGCCTTTCCGTTCCGCGCCCGCAAAAACCGCGATACTTCCCGGTGAAACAGAATCACGCCAAACCGATCTCCGCGCTGCTCCGCCGCCGTACCCAACAGCAGCGCCACTCGCAAGTATTCGTCCAGCGCGGAGCTGTCCCCGAACCGCCGCGCCATCAATCGGCTGACATCCACCACGGCGTAGATCTCCTGCATCCGCTCCGTCTGAAATACTTTCGTGACCGGCACGCCCCGCCGCGCCGTCGCCTTCCAGTGAATTTCG
>CAMDKT010000189.1 GCA_945900935.1 Candidatus Sulfopaludibacter sp. SbA3
CGGACACCGCGGCCGCGGCCGAGAAGCGTGGTAAGAGGCCTTGACAGCCGACGACGCGGGGCGAGTGAAGTCCAAAGGCTCTCCCTCAAGAAACCCAAAAGGCCCTGAATCCCGCCCGATCAGACCTCAAGATGAGGTTTCCGAGAACGAGAGATGGCCTCCCAGCTCCCGCGCGAGCCTACAGTTCAGAACAGCAGCGATTCAAAACAGCAACTTCAACCCGAACTGGATGATTCTGGGTTCTCTGGCTCCGGTGATGCGGCCGAAGTTGCTGTTCCCCAACACTCTGTTCGGAGGATTGAAGTTGGCGTGGTTCAAGGAGTTGAAGAACTCCGACCGGAACTGCAGGTTAAACTTCTCGGTGAAGCGGAAGTTCTTGCGGAGCGCCAGGTCGAGGTTGGTGGTGCCGGGTGAGGTGATGATGGCCCGTCCGGCAGATCCGTAGTACATGGGAGTTTGCTGGACCAGGCAGGCCGTGTCGAAAAACTTGTCCAAGGTCTGCTGGTCTCCGGGAAGGTTTGGGTTGCAAATCAGGTCGGGACGCAGGGCCTGATTGGTCCCCATCGACCCCACGTCGGAGGAGAATGTCACCGTCATCGGAAGTCCGGTCTGGACCGACAGAATCCCGTCCGTGGCCCAGCCGGCGACGAGCATCTTGGTGAGCATCCTGCTGCTGCCTCTACCGAAGGGCAGCTCGTAGACCACGGCGCTCGAGAAGCGGTGCCTGTGATCCAGATCAGCCAGCCCTTTCTCCGCCCCGAGGTTGAAAATGTTCTGGGCTCCCGCGGAATTCAGGCCCTGACCGCCGCCACTCCGGCCCGGGTTGTCGGATATGGCTTTGCCGAAGGTATACGAGTGGATGAAGGTCAGCCCGGAGCTGAGCCGCTTCTCGAGCCGGATGGTACCGGCATTGTAGTTGGAAAACGCGGTCGATCGCACCTCGAAGACGTTCTGCAGAGGAATGATGACGCCCTTCTCGATAGTCGCCGGAACCAGCCGGCGGAGCTGATTCTGCGAGTCGCCGATGTCCGTACGGATGTTGGGATTGCCGATCAGGTTCGGAATCGTTGCCAGAGGTCCCAACGGCTCGGCCAAGTTCACCACGATCAACCGGTTCAGCCGGGTGCCCTTGGATCCCGTGTAGGCCAGCTCCAGCACCATATTCCCCGGCAACTCCCTTTGAACCGAGAAGTTCCAGTTCTGGATGTAGGGGTTGTGGAAGTCGGGATTGAAGTTGTTGGGACCCGGCTGGAACTGCGCCACCGAGCCCGGACCGCCATCGCCCAGACCGGGCTTGCTGATCCGGAAGCCGATGAGCGCATTTCTCACCGGCGGACCAAACTGACCTAGTGCAACGTTTTCCTGGTCCTCGATGACCTGGGGATAGTTTATTAGGGTGTCGCCATACATCGAGATCGGCGCGGTGTCGAAAAAGATCCCGTAGCCGCCGCGAATCACGGTCTTGCCGTTGCCGAACGGCTGCCAGGCAAAACCGAATCGCGGCCCGATGTTGTTCTTGTCGGTGTTGGAGAGCGAACGCGGCAGATCCACTCCCGCCAGGCTGTAGCGCGCCTGGTAGGGACTGTCGGCCGGCAGATTCAGATAGTTCGACCCGCATACGCTGTAGCTGGGGCAAAACTGCTTCTGCTGCCAGGACGAGACCGCGTTGCGGTCGTCGTAGGGCGGCGTGAAGTACATGTAGCGCAAGCCGATATTGAGGGTCAGATTCCGGCGCACCTTCCAGTCGTCCTGGAAGAAAGCGCCCCACTCGCGCGACGTGTAGTTGATTCTGAAGTCGCCCACCAGCCGGGTCTTTTGTCCGGCCAATCCGCCCAGGAACGAGGCGAAGGTGTGCCCCACGTTGGTAACGCCTTCGATGCCGGTCCAGTTGAGGTTGTCGTAATTCAGGGTGCCGCGGGTTCCCCCATCACCAAGCAACGGGCCGGCCGAATTCATCCGCACGTTACGAAGCTCGCCGCCCACCTTCATGAAGTGCTTCCCCTTGTTGAAGGAGACGATGGCGATGGGCTGGTTGGTGAAATTGCGGTAGGAAAACGGCCCGCTCCCGTTGCCAAAGCCGTTGAAGCCGGTGATGTTGACCGCCGGCGAGCCGAGATTACCGCTGGCTCGGACGAAGTCCATGCCCGGCATGTTGAACACGGCCAGCCAGTCCTTGCCCGCGATCCCGTCTTCGGCGCCCTGGGTCTGGAACCATCCCTGGTTGCCAAACTTGAATTCGCCGATCACGCTCGGGGTGAAGATTTTGGTGTAGGAAATAGTGGTGTTGATGTTTCGAAGATCGTTCAGGCTGCCAAATCCTGGGTAATTACCGGGGTTGTAGCTGCGGCCGTCTACAAACGAAACCCGGCCGTAGATGGTGTCGTTGGGGGAGAACTGATGATCGATTCTGCCGCTGAACTGCTCGTTGTCGCTCTTATTAGAACGGCTGTCGAGGTAGTTCTCTAGGGTGTCTCCATTGGCGCCGGTGATTCCCGGAGCATTGGGCAGGGGCATGAATTCATTGTTGGAAACCATGCGGGGAGCCACTGGATCCCACCAGGACTTCGGGATGATGTTGCCGACGAACGGATCACGAACGAAGCGAGTGGTACCGTTGGCAAGGGTCACCTGTCTTGAGGTTTTCGCATCGAACAGTTGACCTCTCCTCCAGGAGCGGCCCAGCCCGTCGGTTCCGCCGGCGGCGGTGGTCAGAAGGTTTTGGCTGAAGTCGCCGTCGCGCTGGGCAAGGGTCGGTACTTGGTTGATGAGGGCGCGGCCTTGGCGCTGGCGGAATCCTTCGAACGCTCCGAAGAAAAAGGTCCGTTTGGTGATGGGTCCGCCCAGATTGGCGCCGAACTGGTTCTGGTTGTACTGCGGAGCGCAGGCCGCGCGTCCGGTGATGTTCGGATCGCTTTTGTCGCAGGGGAACGAACGGGAGTTGCGATCGAAGAAATTGCGGGCCTGGGTTTTGTTGTTGCGGTTGAACTCCCACAGGGTGCCGTGGAACTCCTGGGTGCCCGACCTGGTGACGATGTTGACCTGAGCGCCGGCGCCCTTGCCGAACTCGGCCGAGTAGTTACTGGTCTGAATCTTGAACTCCTGCAGCGAGTCGATGCTGGGCTTAACCGCGACCTGGTTGCGCAGCGGATCGGAGTTGGACGTACCATCGATCTGGAAGGCGTTCTGGTCGGCGCGGAGGCCGTTGGCCGAAAATCCTTCGGCCCCCACGCCGCCGCCTTCGGTACCGGTCGTGACGCCCGGAACCAGCAGGGCCAGCTGCATGAAGTTGCGTCCGTTGAGCGGCAGAGCCAGAATTTTCTGCATGTCGACTACCGCGCCGAGGGACGCGCTCTCGGTGTTGATCAGGGGCGCCGCGGCCGTAATCTCGACAGTCTCCGAGGTCTGGCCGACTTCCAGACGCACATTGATGCGTGCGTTCTGATCGACCTGGAGGGTGATGTCCTTGAGTTCGGCGCGTCGGAAGCCGGTGAACTCCACACTCACGTTGTAGGAGCCCGGCGTGAGTCCGGGCAGATTGTAGAGGCCTTGATCGTTGGAAACCGTCTGGCGCCGGAAACCGGTGGCGCGATTGACGGCAGCAACGGTAGCGCCGACGACAATCGCATCCGTCGAATCGGTCACAACTCCAGATAGAGTTGCTGTCCCGAGTTGAGCCCACATGGGACTCACCGTGACCGTGGTCAACAGGCAGCAAAGCACCCACGCAAATACCCATCTATTTCTCTGTGTCAAAGTCGCGTTCATCTTCTTCCTCCCACCTGAGTGCGGCACATGAGTGCTGATAGCGGCCATGAGGACGCTAGAAAGTATCCGACTAGCGCCTATGCTGCGCACCACGAAAATCTCCCTGAACGGAACTTCAGCGCTAGTATTTCATATAGTGGAGATCGAGTCAATACTTTTGAGGGGTACTTTTGAGGGGTACAATCGGTAATTTGGACTGCCGCCGCGAACTATGTCTGCGGTTGCAAACAATCGCCACGACGCCACGCCGCGGCCGAGAGTACGCTTGCAGGCGAATCAGGCGAGGATGTCTTTGACCACGCGGCCTTCGACGTCGGTGAGCCGGAAGTTTCTGCCGCTGTAACGATAGGTCAGCTTTTCATGGTCGAGTCCCAGCAAGTGAAGCGCCGTCGCGTGCAGGTCGTGGACATGGACCGGATTCTCGACGGCTTTAAATCCGAAGTCGTCGGTCGATCCGTGAATATAGCCCCGCTTCACGCCCCCGCCGGCCAGCAGGTACGTAAATCCATGGACGTTGTGGTCCCGGCCGTTATGCACGGAGCGGAAACCGCCCAAATTCAATACGGGCGTTCGCCCGAACTCGCTCCCGATCAGGACCAGCGTTTCATCCAACAAACCGCGTTCGTCCAGATCGGATATCAGCGCCGCGATGGCCTTGTCGGACTTACCGGCGTGCACTTTGTGTCCCAGGATGTCGGCGTGCTGATCCCAGTCGTTTGAATTGCCGTAGTAGACCTGCACCATGCGGACACCGCGCTCCACGAGCCGCCGCGCCATCAGGCAGCCGCGCGCGAACTCGCCCTCCCCATAGCGGGCGATCGTCGCTTCGGACTCCTTCCGGGTATCGAAAACCTCCGGCGCTTCGGTCTGCATTCGGAACGCCGTCTCCATCGACTGTATCGTCGCCTCTAACTCAGGCGCTGACTGTACCGTCTTAATGTAGTCCCGGTTCAGCCCATAAAGTAAGTCGAGCTGACGCCGCTGCTGCGTCTTATTCAGCCGGTCGTTGGAGAGATACGCGATCTGCTTTTGTGGATCGGCCACTGAGTCGGAGACAAATGTCCCCTGATAGACCGCCGGCAGAAACGCCGAACTCCAACGGCTATTACCACCGTCGCCGGACGCTCCCGGTCCCAACACGATATAACCGGGGAGGTTCTGATTCACCGTGCCCAGTCCGTAAGTGATCCAGGACCCCATCGACGGCCGCCCGGCCCTACTATTGCCAGTGTTCATCATCGACATCCCCGGGCCATGGTTCGGGATGTCGGACTGCATCGAACGAATGATGCACAACTTGTCGATTATCGCGGCGGTGTGCGGGAACAGCTCGCTGACCCATGTGCCATTCTGCCCGTACTGCTGGAACGAAAAGGGCGAGCGCATCAGGTTACCCACCGCGAACTCGGTGCGCGGCATATCGTAGGGCAGAGGCTTGCCATCGTATTCGTCCAGCTTCGGCTTGTAATCAAACGAGTCGATTTGCGACAATCCGCCGTTCAGAAAAAGAAAGATGACGTGCTTGGCCTTCGGAGCGAAGTGGGGCTCGCGCGGCGCCCACGGACCCGGTTCGGCGGCTAACAGACTGGCCAGACCGGCCATTCCGAAACCCGCTCCCGACTGGCGCAACGCATCGCGGCGAGTGAGTGGTCGCATGTTTGTTCCTCTCAGTTCAGGTACAGGAATTCTCCGGAGCTCAGCAATACCTGCGCATACTGGCGCCACGGTTCAGCCTTGTCTCCGGAGTCTGTGGCCGCGTCCCTTAAGAACGCCAGGCCACGCCGGATTTCCGATTCCAGCGCCGCCCGTCCGTACAACAACCGGTAAGCCCGGTCAATCCGCGCGGCTTCGCTCGCCGCCTCTCCGCTCAAGCGCTCCGCCAGACGGCCGGCCTCTCGCCAAAGCAGATCGCTGTTCAGGAAGAAAAGGCCTTGCAGCGGCACGTTTGTCACGCTTCGCTGATCGCCGCTCAGCGCCGGATCCGGGAAATCGAATAACCCCAGAATTCCTTCGCCTCCACTCCGGCGGATTCTCGCGTACACCGTTCTCTTCTTGTTCGTCGCGCCGTTCAGTTCCTGCGCTGGTCCGCCAACCCGCTCGTCCAGCGCGCCCGTCACAAACAGCATCGAGTCGCGGATTGCTTCGGCGTCCAGTCGCCGCAAGTTGGCTTTCCATAGCAGTACATTGCCCGGGTCGGCGGTTTGGTTAGGAACCATTGGCTGGGAACTCAATTGGTAGACCGACGCCAGCATGATCTCACGGTGCAGTGATTTCAGAGACCATTTGTTCTCCACCAGCCGCGAAGCCAGATAGTCCAGCAATTCAGGGTGAGAAGGCCGCTCGCCCATCACGCCGAAGTTGCTCGGTGACGCGACGATTCCGCGCCCGAAATGATGCATCCATACTCGATTGGCGATCACTCTGGCGGTCAGCGGATGGCTTACGATGGCTTCCGCTAATTCCAGCCTCCCGCTGCCATTCTGGAAAGGCCTGGGATCGGCATCCGTCCCGGAAAGCACGGCCGGGAGCCCCCGCGGGACCTCCTCGCCTAGCGTATGTACGTTGCCGCGGATGGCCAGTTTCAAATTCGCCGGCTTGGCGTTTTCCGTCAAGCCCATCAAGTAGGGATACTCGGGCGGTGAGCCTTTCTCCAGCGCGGCCAGTTCCGCTTGCATTCCTTCTAGTTTGGCTCTCTGATCCTTCGAAAGAAACCGGAGAAGCTGTTTGCCGGGATTTTCGAATATGGCGTCCCGCTTGGGATAATCCGGCGAACTCTCGCCTTGGATCACGTCGAGCCAGACGTAGTGCTTGTGTGTCTCCATCACTTTCTGCACCAGTAGCTGCTTGTACTGGAAGAACTCAAACTGCCGCAGATCGCCCGGCAACTCAACCGTCGCCTCATTCGGATCCGGCTTATACGATTTCACCCTCTCCTCGTTGTCGGAGAGTACGCTTTTCTTCGCTGCGACAACCGAGATCAGCAACCGTTGAAATTCCGTCGCTAGCTTCCACGCCTCTTCGTCCGATCCGCTCTTCATCGCTACGTCCCATGACTTCAGGTACCGATGCTGGCGCTTTTCCGGCTCGGAGAGGTACTTCATCCAGCGTTCAAGTGTGAGCGTATCGAGACTCTCCTGTTGCGCCAATTTCTTCAAATCGGGACGCGGCGTCGATTTCAGCGCGGCCCGCCCAACCATCATGTAGCGCGCCGCTTGTCCCGCCAGCGTCTCGGCCACTGACATTTCGCAGTCTCTGACGTAGTCTTCGATTTTCGCCTGCTGGCTCTTGATGTCTTTCCAGTAATTACGATAAGCCTCCACATTGTCCGGCGGCGCGAGATTGTATTCGTTGTAGCCCGAATTTGCAAAAACGCCGGCCAGCGCGTGGTAGTCTTTCTGCGATATCGGATCGTACTTGTGGTCGTGGCAACGCGCGCAAGTTACGGTCAGCCCCAGAAACCCCTTGGTAAGTGCATCGATCTTGTCGTCCCGCTCATTGGCCCTTGCTTCCACAAAGATGACGTCATCGCCTGTGAACCAGGGCCCCAGTCCGAAAAATCCCAGGCCCGGCAGCAACGTTTCGCGGCCCGGCGCTGGCATCAGGTCGGCCGCGATCTGCGCTTTGACAAACACGTCATACGGCATGTCGCGATTGAAGGCTTCGATCACCCAATCGCGATATCGCCACGAATTCACATACCCGTCCCGCGCCATGCCGTAACCGAGGAAGACCGGCCGCTTATCCTTGCCTCCGCCGTCGGCATACCGCGCCACGTCGAGCCAGTGACGCCCCCACCGCTCTCCATACTGCTTGGATTCCAGCAGCCGGTCCACGACTTTGGCAAAAGCTTCCGGCGACGAGTCCGCCAAGAAAGCTTCCACCTGCTCCGGAGTCGGCGGTAAACCTGTCAAATCATAATGTGCCCGGCGCAATAGCACTCGCTTATCTGCCGGCGGTGCTGGTTGCAGTCCCTTCTCTTCCAGCTTGGCGAACAGGAAGCGGTCCACCGGCGAGGTGGCCCGGTTTCCATCGCGCAACTGCGGAGGATTCACCTTTTTCAGCGGCTGGAACGACCAGAACGCGCGCTGCTCGGGGCTAATCGAGAAACCGGCCTTCGCCGGCTTTGCATGGCGCGCCTCTTCCGGCCACAGCGCTCCTGAATCGATCCATTGCCGGAGATCTGCCACCTCTCGCGCCGACAGTCTCTCGCCCGCCATTGGCATCTTCAATTTTTCATCCGCATGCACAACGGCGCGGTAGAGCAGGCTCTCCGCCGCCTTTCCAGGCACCAGCGCCGTGCCGGACTTGCCGCCTTGTAGCATCGCCTCACGAGAGTCCAGACGAAGTTCGCCGAGCTTCGATGCAGCGTGGCAGGAGTAGCACTTCTCCGCCAACACCGGACGAATCCGGCTCTCGAAAAACTCGTTACCAGTCTGCGCATCCATGCTGAGGCACAGCAGGACGGCGGCGAGAAACATCCGCTTTATTGGCATGATCGAAACCGCCCATATTATACCCGAATAATCTCAGGGGTTGGCCCTGCTGAACACCGAGCTAACGACTGTGGTTCTCGCAAACCTAGAAGTTGCTGATAAATTTGGAGGTTGCCTCCCTTCTTTTGATTCCGATGTCCGCCTTCCTTAGTTGTGCTGGCGGTGGCTTTCTTGGCTTTCATCCGCCATCGATTTGCCGTTCGTGAGCGAGACGGAACGCGAAGATGAGCTCGGTCGCACTGGCACCTATTCGGCATACGGAAACGGCACCGCGTCCGGAAACGTCGCCGGGATGAACTCGCCGTCCAACCTAACCCCCGGCACCGTGATTAACTCCGACAGCGGCAACTCCACCCAATTCCAGTCGGACTCGTCTTCGCTCGCCATGAGCAGTCCGAAGAACAGGTAGTCGGCACCGGCCGGTTCACCCTCGGCCACGAAGAATTGCCAGGCCTCGTCGGCGACATAGTAGCGGGCCTATAGCATGGGCTCGATAGAGTTCCGCTGGGCGTGGAGCATCGGAAGTTGCGCGCGGAGGGCGTCTGGCAAGAGCCGATGGGGCACGTGTTGAGGATAGCGTGGGACCAGGGACCATGATGGTATCCGATGCCAACCGATCACCGTCGCCGGCTTCACAATGACGGCACAAGGTTGCCAATCCGCCCAGAACGCCGACAACCAGACCCACAGGAACCGATCAGCGACCGACAGTTGCGGCCGCTTCACCGACCGCTGCAGAACAGCGAGCTGATGACGAAGGGCAAGAATATCAAGCGGAAGCGCCGCGCGATTGCGAAAAAAAGCCAAGAAAACACCCGCCAGCGCAACCAAGGGAGGGGACCATCGGAATCGAGAGAAGAAAGGCAACACCCCAATTTATCAGCAACTTCGAGATTTGCGAGAACCACCGTCGAAAAGCATAAGAAGCCGCCCACCGGCGCTCGTAACTTCCGTCCGCATCACGACGGAGACGATGCCTAACCCGCGCGTTTCTATCGGCGCCTTGCGGTCCTTCGGGATCGGACGAGTAAATACGATACACTTCTTGAGTCAAGGCAGGTGACCAATGAAGCGACGGGAATTTACAGCGCTCCTAGCGGGAGTTTCCTAGGCCAGCGCTTCCAATTCCGTGCAAAGTACTGATAGAGAGGGAGTTAACGCGTCTCGCAGTGTATATACG
>CAMDKT010000190.1 GCA_945900935.1 Candidatus Sulfopaludibacter sp. SbA3
GAAACTCGTTTTTCTCCACTGCTTTGCGGGAAGCGGCGTCGTCGGCAACGGTAATTTGCGTCGTGCCCTTGATCCCTTTCGCCTCGGCCTCAATCGTATAAGTACCGGGCTGCAAAGGCGCGGTATACAAAACCGCGTCCTTCAGCACAAACTGACCGGAAACGCTTTCGAATATCTGAGCGAAGCTACTGCCGCCGGAGTTCACGTAGCCGCCGCTGTCGGCGCCTTGAAAGCGGAACGGCTTGGAGACCCACCCGCTGCCCTCCGCCGTCTTCGCGGTCGCTGCCTCCCGCAACCTTCCGCTGGTACGTGTGCCGTCCTTGGCGATTGAGTCGCCCCACACCTGCACCTGTATCGCGACCGACTCGCCGGGACGCGCACGGGGTTCGCCGTCGAAGCGGAACTTCAGTTCCTTCACTTCGATTGACTGCGCGAGGGCAGTGAGTGAACTGAGTAGGAAAAGTAGTATTCTCACATCGAATATTATGACTGTGCCACCGCCCATCCGCCACCCAGCAGCGGCACCGTCGAGACCAGCACGTATTCGACTGCCCGGCAGACGTCCCGCCGCAGATGTAGAGAAATCGCCGCGCCGGCGGACCCATCGCGAACTTCCCGCGAATTCCGCCCGCCGGCGTCGTGTTCAATCTTCCAATGAAACGGAATGTCCGCGCCAGTCGATAGCGTCTGTTGGCTCAAAATAGGGGCGCGATCCCGCAAGCTGAAAACCACGCCGGATGGCGGCTGTATTACCGTGATTCGAAGTTGGACAGACGCCATGCTATGCGATTCATTGTAGTTTTCAAAAGGCCGCACCGTTGACGCGCTCGTGGATTTGTGCTAAAAATCGTCTACACACGTCTCGTGCGATGGCGGCTCGTCAGCCCCGGCAGCGCGCTAATGGTGACCGGTTGCATCTCGCCGGAATTCAGGAGTCCATCTATTTATGAAGAAATCCCGCTGGATTTTGCGGTGTCTTGCCACCCTATGTCTTGCTTCGGTCCTGTTGGCGCAACGCGCCGACCGTGCCACCGTCACGGGAGTGGTTAACGATCCCGCCGGGAGCGCCATTCCGAATGCGACCGTCAAGATTCTCAACACCGACACGGGCGTGGAGATTCCGACGACGACGAACGACTCCGGCGCATACTCCTCGGCTTCGCTGGTTCTGGGAACCTATACGGTGAGCGTCGAAATGACGGGCTTCAAAACGACGGCGCGGACAGGCCTCCGCCTGGTTGGCGGCCAGTCGTTCCGGCAGGACATCACTATGGAGCTCGGCTCCGTCAGCGATAAGGTGACGGTCTCGGCCTCCACCGAAATTCTGAACACCACGAACGCCGACGTGACCCATACGGTGAACAAAATCTTCTACGAAAATCTCCCGGTGGTTATGGGTGCCGATATCCGGTTGGCGGAAGCGCTGCTACAGTTGCAGCCTGGCTACAACCCGATGAAGCCGAACGGGGATCCGATGTTCCGTGGCAGCCAATTCCAGTCGCGCATCAACGGCGGACAGCATTCGGCGATGGAAAATTTCTTTGACGGCGTCGCCTTCGGCTATGCGGCCGGCCACCAACAGAGCCACGAGAGCGCCCCGCCCATCGAAAGCATCGGCGAGATGAAGGTGATCACTTCCAGTTTCTCCGCGCAGTACGGCCACTCAAGCGGCGGCACCGTCGAGTACACGTCCCGCGGGGGCACCAAGGACTTCCACGGCAGCTTTTATGAGTTCTTCGCCAACGATAAGCTAAACTCGCGCGGATTCTTTCCGGACCGAGCTTCCAAGCAGCGCAGTAACGCTTTTGGCTTTACGACGGGCGGTCCGGTGTACATCCCTAAGGTGTACGACGGCCGGAACAAAACATTTTTCTTCACCAACTGGGATTGGTTGGCGTTCCGTGCCGGCGTGCTGCCGGGATTTGGCAATACGACGCCTATCGACGCCTTCAAGCGCGGCGACTTCAGCCCCCTCCTGACTGGCCGCAACGTTGGAACCGACGCGCTCGGTCGGCCGCTCCTGGAAGGCCAGATCTTCGATCCGAATTCCAATCAGGTCATCAATGGCGCGCAGACGCGCACCGCGTTTCCCGGCAACCGCATTCCGATGAGCCAGTTCAGTAATGTCGCAAACAAGATCGTCCCGTTAATGGTGGGACCGGATCGCGCCGGTATCAACTTCAACGTGGCGGGCAACCCCTTGGGCGACCAAACGTGGATCGCCGACTTCCGCACCATCATGTTCCGCCTAGATCATCAGTGGTCCGACAAGTTGAAATCCAGCACCAGTTTCTTCTGGCCGCGCCGCCCCTCCGTCCGCAACTGTGGCGAGGTGCAAGGCTGCAACACGGAGTTTGACGGGCGTATATCGCCCGAGAAAAACGACAAGTATATCGGTATCGGCTTCGTGCAGCGCATCGCCACGCAACATGCGACGCAGCAGTTCGATTACGTCATTAAGAACAATCTGCTGTATCACGCCACCGTTTCCTGGGACCGCTGGTATATGGGCGGCACGCCGCTTTCAGCCGGTGTCGGATGGGGCGATAAGCTCTGGGGTACTGATCGTAGCGGCCTGATCGAGAAGGGCGCGGGAATGCCGAACTTCAACTTCACCGGCAACACTCCTTACACCCAGGTCGGTATCGGTTGGACCGGCGCCGGCTTTGAAGCCATCAATCGCTGGCAGTTCGCCAACGACCTGACATGGGTGAAGGGCAAACACAACGTCAAAGTGGGCGTTGAGTTCCGTCATCATCAGTTCAACTTCCAAGGCTGGGCGGCTGGCACGGGCGGCAACTTCAACTTCAACCGGCTCGGCACCGGGGGTTACGATGCCAACGGCAACAACATCCCCACAACGGGCGACCCGTTCGCTTCCTTCCTGCTCGGTCAGGTGCATACGGCGAGCTTCGCAATCCCGGCGTTCACCACGTTCAACGGCAATTTCGGCGCCGTATATTTGAACGACGAATATAAGGTGACCAATAAGCTCAATCTCACCTTGGGCCTGCGTTTCGACTATCAAGCCCCCTGGACCGAACGATTCGACCGGATGTCGTCATTCGATCCCTCCACGCCGAACCCGTCTGCGGGCGGCCGCCTTGGCGCACTGGTCTTCGCGGGCAAGGGAGCGGGCCGCACCGGTTCCCGTATCTTTGACAAAACCCCGAAGGATGCTATCGGACCGCGCATTGGCTTCGCCTATAAGATCGACAATCTGACGGTTCTGCGGGGAGGCTACGGCGTCTACTACGGCGGCGTCGCCTTCGGCCAGGGTGGTCGGCCCACCATCGGCTACGAGTCCAACCCGACCGCTCCGAACCTGACCAACGGTCTCCAGCCCGCATTCAGGCTCGACGATGGATTCCCGCGCAACCAGATTCGACTGCCTCCCTTCATAGATCCGACTTTCGCCAACGGCACGGCCCCAGTGGGCTATCCGGGCGATGGCTTGATCCAGCCGCGCTACCAGAACTGGTCCATGACGTTCCAGCGCCAGTTCGGCACATCCGCCTTTCTGGAGGCCGGCTACGTCGGGAACAAGGGTACGCGCCTGCCGCATAATCCGCAGTTCCTGGGAGCCGGTTACAACATGAACGACCCGTCAGTGCTGCGGCTCGGGGCTTCGGTTCTACAGTCCGACATCAACTCCCCGGCGGCGCGGAATGCCGGCATTGGCTTGCCGTATCAGGGCTTCACGGGCAGCGTCGCCCAAGCCCTGCGCCCTTATCCGCAGTACCAATCGATTGAGTGGCGCGACACGCCCGTAGGCCGGAGCCGCTTCGACTCCTTCCAGATCAAACTCGACAGGCAGTTCTCCAACGGTCTCCAGTTCCGCACGTTCTACGTCTGGTCGAACTTCTTCAACAATCGCGCTGACTCCGGCCAGCGTGGGGGAGCCGGCGTCCAGAATCCCATCAACACCCAGGCGGGTGAATGGAGCATCGCGGGCGACAACGTCCCGCATGCCTTCGTCTTCTCGGGTACCTACGAAATGCCCTTCGGCAAGAACCTGACCGGCGTCATGGGCAAGCTCTTAAAGGGTTGGACAATGAACGGGATATTGCGTTACGACGCGGGCCGCCCCCTTGCCGTCTTCATGGTCAACGACCTTGCCGGTCTGCTCTTCAACACCACGAAACGGCCGAACCGGGTGGGCGCCACCAGCGCCGTCGCCAAGACGGACAAGTTCGATCCGAACCGCGACCGCTACTTTGATCGCGCGGCGTGGACGGATCCGGGTCCGCTTCAGTTCGGCAACGCGCCCAGCCGGGACGGCACGGCCCGCGGATTCAAGAACGCGACGGAGGATGTCAGCCTCTTTAAGGCCACAACCTTCAATGAGCGTTACACCATACGCTTCGAAGCGCAGGCTGGCAACTTTACGAATCGAACCGTGCTCTGCGATCCGGCCACAAACTGGAGCGCCGGCAACTTCGGGCAGGTCAGCCTGCAGTGCAACCAGCCGCGTTCGGTGCAGTTCGCGCTCAAGTTCATTTATTAGAATGTTCGTTTCATCGGGCGTCAGGCTGTCAAGCTTGGCGCCCGTTTTTGCGTTAAAGTGAATCCAACGTGCGATTGTGGCGTCTTCTTCTTCTTCCGGCACTGACTGCCGCGCTTTGGCTGCCCGCCGCCGCGCTGGCCGATGACGCCGCCCCGATCCTGCGCTCCGCCCAGGCGCTCTTGCATCGGCAGGACTGGAAGGCCGCGGCCGCCGGTTTCGAAAGCGCGCTGCAGTTGACTCCGCTCGACGCGGGCGCTCACTTCGGTCTCGCTCTTGCCCGCCGAGGCGCGGGGGACTTGACTGGCGCCATCGGTTCCGCCAACACCGCCCTCAGGCTGCGCCCCGCGTTCGACGAAGCCCGGCTCGCCCTGGGCCTCATGCTGCAGCAGCGCGGTGATGCCGCCGCCGCCATCGTCCAATATAAGCTCGTGCTCGCCCGGGATCCGCGCTCCGCTCAGGCGCACAACTGGCTGGGCGTCGCCTACATGCAGAAGAACCAGCTTGCCGATGCGGTCGCCGCCTTTCGCGCCGCCATCCGCCTGCAACCGGATTTCGTGCGCGCGCATAACAACCTGGGTTCCACGCTTGCCCAGGCCGGCGATCTTCAGGCCGGCATCGAAGCGTTCCAGGCGGGCCTACGCTACGCATCCGCCGATCTCCAACTCCGCCTCAATCTCGGTACCGCGCTGCGGACCAAGGGCGAGCCGGAAGCGGCCATCCGCGAGTTTGAAACCGTCCTCCGCGTAAACCCGGACAATCATGAAGTCCATCACCAACTCGGTTTGGCCTTGCGGGAGAGAGGCGATCTCGATGCCGCTTTGCGCTCCTTCGAGACCGCGCTGCGGTTGAATCCCGAGTACCGCGAAGGCTACTACGTTCTGGGCGCCACGCTAAAGCAGATGGCCGCAAGCGCCCGCCGCGCTCCGGGCGCTTCACAGCCGGAAGCGGCAGAGGCACACCAAGCCCGCGGTCTGGCGCTGGGCCGCGCCGGCGACCTGCGCGGTGCCGTGGAAGAGTTGACGAAAGCCGTCGCAGTCCGGCCCGCCTTCGCCGACGCACAGTTCAACCTTGGCGCGGCCCTCTGGTATAGCGGCGACAAGACTGCGTCGGGCGCGGCGCTCGACGCGGCGATCCGCCTCGATCCCGCTTTGGCGTCGGCCTACGGTCTGCGCGGGATCGCCTTGCGGGACGCTGGCGATCTGGATTCCGGCCAACGCCTGTTGCAGCGCGCACTCGCCCTGCAGCCCGACCTGCCGCTCGCCTACTTCGATCTCGGCGTACTCTTTCTGCGCCGCCAACAAATGCCGTCCGCTCTCGGCCAGTTTGAGGCGGGCCTCAACCTGCCAGCCCCTGCCGGCCCGTTGCCGGATCTGGATATCGCGATTCGCGAACTCCGGGCGGCGGCCGCGCTAAACCCCGAAGCGCACCACATCCTCGGCCGTATGTTGGGCCTGGCCGGCGCCCCCGCCGATGCAGTCGCCGCGGCATTCTCCAGCGCCATCCGCCTGCAGCCGGATTTCGCCGAAGCGCACAACAACATCGGCCTCGTCTATCTGCAATCGGGCGACGATCCCCGCGCGATCGCCGCCTTCCGTGAGGCCATCCGCCACCGCCCGGATTTTGCCGGCGCGCACGCGAATCTGGGCGCCACGCTTACCGCGACTAGCGCGGCGGAATCCGTCACTGAACTGGAGAAGGCGGTGGCGCTGCAGCCTGGGCTTCTCCGCGCGCAATTCAACCTCGCCATCGCCTACGGCTCCAGCCCGAAACACGGTGCCGTTCAGGAGATCGCGCAACTGCGTAAGGTCCTCGCGCTCGATGCGAATTACCCGCGCGCGTCCTTCTCGCTGGGCAAGGCGCTGCTTCGCGGAGGGAAAATTCCGGAGGCTGTTTCGCTGCTGGAGCGCGCCGCGCAACTGGAGCCCGGATTCGGCGAGGCACAATATCAACTGGGCCTTGCCCTCACCAGGGCGGGCCGCGCCGGGGAGGCCGCCGAACGCCTGCGCGCCGGCCGTGAATTGATCGCCGCCGCGCGGATCGATGAGACGGTCCTCCTCGACATGAAGGAAGGCAAAGCCGCCCTCGATAACGGCGCTTTCGATCTGGCCCTCGCCAAGTTCCGTCAGGCGCTGCGCGAGAAACCCGGGCTGGCGGAGGCGCACTATCACCTTGGGCTGACCCTTGCCAGGAAAGGCGATTCCTCCTCGTCCGCCGCCGCATTCCGCCAAACCATCGAACTCGATCCGCGGCATCGGGGCGCTCAACAGGCCCTCGCCGCTGTGCCTCATTACGCCGCGGACGATCCGCCCCCCAGCCCTTATGTCAGCCCCCTTCGCCCTTCCGGAGACGCCGATTTAAACCGCCTCGCCGAGCTCGAAACTTTTATCCGCGACGGCAAGTTTATAGAGGTTCAACCGCTGCTGGAACAGTATTTGAAGGAGCGGCCGAATTCCTCCAGGGGCTGGTACACGCTAGGTTACACGCTCTTTGGCCAGCGGAAAATCGGCGAGTCGATCGGCGCGCTCGCCAAGTCACTGGCCTTGGATGGGACCAACGCCGAAGCGCACAAAGTTTTGGGACGGAATTTGATGCTCATAGGCCGCTTTGACGTCGCGCGAAGCGAGTTCGAACTCGGCGAAAAGTACGACCCGCGTTCCGCCGAAATGCCGTTCAACCTCGGCCGGCTTTTCTCTATACAAGATCAGTGGGCCGCCGCCCGCGCCGCGTTTGAACGGGCGTTGAAAATCGACCCGCTGTATCCGGAAGCCGTCGACGGTCTCGGCTTCGCCCTCGAAGCGCTCGGCGAGGATAGCGCGGCGATCGCCCAATATCGGAAAGCCGCCGCGTTGAACGAAGCGCGCCGCGGCAGTTTCGCGACGCCTCTGATCAACCTGAGCGCGTACTTCAACCGGACCGGCGAAACAGCGGCGGCGATCGAGCACGCCCGCCAGGCGGTCGCCGTCAACGAAAAGGCCGACCGCGCGTGGTTTCAAATGGCCCGTGCCCATGAGCGCGCCGGCGAACTCGACAAGGCTCTCGACGCGCTCAGCCGCGCCATCGCCATCAACTCCCGCTCGTCTTCTTACTATTACGTTCTCGGCACCGTCTATCGCCGCCTCGGCAAATCGCAGGAGAGCCGCGATGCCATGGAAATATTCAGCAAGCTGGACCGGGAATCCAACGACTTGGAGCGGCGGCGGCGCGAAAGTCTACGGCCGGAAGGCCCCAAGCCGTGAGTCGAGGCTGGTCCCGCCGCGACTGGCTCAGTCTGGCTGCGCTTTCTCCGCTGCGCGGCGCGCCCCAGACGCCCGTAACCTTCGTCGACACCGCCGCCGCCGCCGGCCTCTCCGGCGCGAAGAACGTTTCCGGCGCGCCGTTGAACAAACGGACGCTGCTTGAGGAAATGGGCGCAGGCGTCGCCCTCTTCGATTACGACAACGATGGCTGGCTCGACATCTTCCTCGTCAATGGCGCAGCCTTCGGCGCTCCGCCCAACACGCGAAAGCCCACCAGCTTTCTATTCCATAACAACCGCGACGGTACCTTTACCGATGTCACCCGCAAAGCCGGGCTGCTGCGTTCCGGCTGGGGCCAAGCCTGCTGCGTGGGGGACTTCGACAACGACGGCTTCGACGATCTATTCGTCAGCTACTGGGGCGCAAACGTACTCTACCGCAATAACGGTGACGGCACCTTCACCGACATCACAGCCAAGGCCGGTCTCGCCGGCGATCCCCGCCGCTGGGGTGCCGGATGCGCCTTCCTTGACTACAACCGCGACGGCCTCCTGGATCTTTTCGTCTCCAACTACGTCGCCTACGACCCTATCCGCGCACCCCGCCCTGGACAGTCCCCCCTCTGCCGGTATAACGATATCCCCGTCCCATGCGGCCCCCAGGGCTTCACCGGCGGCACCAACATTTTGTACCGCAACCGCGGCGATGGCACGTTTGAGGATGTTTCGGAAGCCTCCGGCGTCGCCCAGCCGCGCGGCGCATCAGCCATGGTCTTCAACGATCGCGACTGGCGGCCCTCGGGCTCCTACGCAATGGGCGTAGCTTGCGCCGATTTCGACAATGACGGCTGGCCCGACATCTACGTCGCATCCGACGGTGCCCCCAGCCTCCTCTACCGCAATAACCACGACGGCACGTTTCGCGAGACCGCCATACAGGCTGGCTGCGCCTTCGACGAGAACGGCGCAGCCCTGTCCGGAATGGGCGCCGCGGTTGGCGATTACAATGGCGACGGCTGGCTCGATATTGTCCGAACTAATTTTTCCGATCAGATCACCACTCTCTACCGCAATAACGGCGATGGCACGTTTCAGGACGCCAGCGCCGGCGCAGGGCTCGGCGTTAACCGGAAGAACCTCGGCTTTGGCGTCGGCTTCTTCGATTTCGACAACGACGGCAGACAGGATATCTTCATCGCCAACGGCCACGTCTACGCCCAGCTCGCCGCGCGAAAACTCCATCTCACCTATCCGCAACCCCGTACGCTTTACCGCAATACGGGCAACGGCCGCTTCGCCGACGTCTCCGCCCAATCCGGTCCAGGCATCACGTCGGCCTTCGTCGGGCGCGGTTGCGCCTTCGGCGATCTGGATAACGACGGCGACATCGACATTGTGGTCAACAATCTCGACGCCGCCCCGTCGCTGCTGCGCAACACCGGCGGTAACCGCAACCACTGGCTGATGGTCAAGTGCCGCGGCGTCCGCTCCAATCGCAGCGCCATCGGCGCCCGCGTCACTCTCACCGCCACCGGACGCGCCCAGACCGCTGAAGTAATGAGCGGCTCCAGCTACTACTCCCACAACGACCTGCGCCTTCATTTCGGACTCGGCGCCGCGACCATGGCCGATCGTCTGGAGGTCCGCTGGCCCTCCGGACTCGTCGAGTCCTTCTCCAGCTTGCCCGCGAAC
>CAMDKT010000191.1 GCA_945900935.1 Candidatus Sulfopaludibacter sp. SbA3
TCGCGCCTTTTTGCGATTTCCAAGGGCGGTGGGAAGAGAGCGAAAACCTGCGCTTGGTTTTCCTCGCTTTCCACGGCCCGCCATTTCCACGGCCGGTCTTGCGGGCCGAATGCTCTTGCCAGGACCAGCTAAGCCGACTCTCTTACCCACACCAAACAGCGAAGAACCTGTTTTTGCCGGCAAGGTCGAGGGATTGTTTTAGCAAGTCGTCGTGGAAAGCCATTTACTCTGACCAATCCGGTTCCATTCCCTCGCGCGCCGCTTGTTCGGATTGGCTGCGGAAGTTGGCGTAAACCCGCAAGCCCCAATCTTCAATGGGCCGTATTTCGTCCTCAAGAATGTCGTTGATCTTTCTGGTCACCTTGCGCAAAGTATCCGACTTGCAGGCGGAGTCCTTGAGGACGACTTTGAAGTAGATCGAGGGCTCGTCGAGCCAGTTGTCCATGTAACGGTGCTTGACGCGAAAGACTTCCGGGCCGAGCATCTGTTTGACTCGTTCGACTTCCTCTTCGAGTTTTTCGACACTGATGAAACTGCGCGGGATTACAGCCATGATTCCATTCTATCGCCCAAAACCATTGGAAATCGCAAGCCCCCAATCTTGCAGCCCGCCGTCGAGGCCCTGTTTATGCGCCCACTAGGCGCGTAGCTTGGATGCGTCCATGGGGGTCAGGATAGCAGGGTGTGCATGAGCGGCACAGGTGACGCGGCGGACGACTTCTGAATGACTCGCCCGGCGCGTAGAATCAACGCGTTACCGGATGGCAAGGGAAATGCTATTGATTGGTCATGCGACGCAACACCTTATTTGGCCGCATGGTCGCCGCGGTCTTCGTGGCCGGATTCCTCTTCGGCTTGTTTTCGGCGCGGGCTTTCAGTTGGAACCCGAGCGACGAAACGAACGTCAACTCCCGTTACACCGTGGAAAGCGTCGAGATTACAGGAGCGAGCGAAGCACGGTTGTCCCGGAGCCTGCGGGAGGAGTTGCGGCGGTACGTGGGGCAGCGATTTTCGCCGGAGACGTTTGCGCGATTGTCGAGCCGGGTGCGGGATGAGTTGAAGGCGCGGCTGGTGTCGCCGAAGTTGATGAAGGGAACGGCACCGGAAAGCGTGCGAGTGGTGCTGGACGTAATGGGGCGGCGCGTGAATGTGTCAACGGATCAATCGCGGCTGGCATGGCATACGCGGCAGGGTTGGACGGGCGACTTGTCATTGACGATCGAGGAGAGGGACCGGCAGCGGTTGACGCTGAGCGCGTTCTCCGATGGCGACACGCTGACGGAGCGATCCATCGGCACAAGGGCGGGTTATTCCCGCGGCTTGTTTCATGGCCGAATCCGGCCCGGTTTTTCTGTATCGACTGCCCATGCGCAGTACGATGCCCGCACGCTTGTGGCGGCGGGAATGAATGAGCTATATCGCAATGCCGACAGTTTCCAACCCACAGTTACGTTTATCCCATGGCGTGGTGACGACAGGGAGGAATTGACTGTGGCGAGCGGCTTGCGGTTGCAGCGGTTCGCGCTCTTGTCTCCTGAGGCGAATCGCAATGTTGCCTCCCACGCGCTGGTAAATACTCTGCGATACCGGCGCGTGAGAGGTGATGTGGAGAATGGGCGATTGAGTTGGAATGGGTTGGTTGGGTTGGCGAATGGATTTGGGGCGGAGTATTCGTTTGATCGGCAGGAGTTTCGCGCTGGAGTGGAGCATCAGCGCGGCGGGTCGCGGCTGACGATTGATTTTACCGGCGGATCGCTTCGTGGTAACGCGCCGTTTACCGACCGGTTCGCGGCTGGGAATTCACTGCTGCTGCGGGGATGGAACAAATTTGAAATCGCACCCCTGGGCGGGACGCGGCTGGTTGCTTCGAGCGTCGAATACGGGCGATCATTGAAGGGGAAATTGGAGGCGTCGGCATTTGTGGATACGGGCTCCATTTGGAATCGCGGGACGGCGGCCGTGGCGCGGACCTCGGCCGGATGCGGGTTGCGGACGCGGGATGGATTCTTCTTTTACGTGGCGTTTCCGCTGCGGGATGGGAGAGTGGAACCGATGGTGATGACGGGGGCGACTTTTTGAACATCCCTTTACGAATGGCTCTATTGGTTGTGACGATTCCATTCCTGCGCGGATGGGCGCCGACTTCGCTTGCCTTGCGAAACGACGATGGGGTGCTGCGTGTGGCGGCACCCAATTTGCATTTTCTGGAGGGGCGCACGCTGCGGCGATTGCAGGACGGGGCGGGGCTGGTTTTTTCGCTGCAACTGTCGGTGTCGTCCGATCAATTCCGAACGGTGACGAAGCGGCAAGTGGAGCGGTTTGTGGTGAGCTTCGATTTGTGGGAGGAGAAGTTTGCCATTGTGCGATTGGGCGCGGCGAAGGACCAGGCGTCGCATCTTTCGCGGGAGGCGGCGGAGCGGTGGCTGTTTGCCCATTCCAGTGTGCCGCTGCACGGATTGACGGCGGATGGGGCGCACTGGGTGCGAGCGGAACTGCGGGCGGATGATCCGCGGGAGGCGGGCGGATTTCTGCTGGACCCGGCGGTGACGCTCACGCGGTTGGTTGAATGGTTCGGCCGCGCGCAGCGGGGCGAAACGGAACGTTGGAATTTAGAGCACGGGCCATTTCGTCCGGCCGAGCTGCGTCGTTAGACTTTTACCGTGAGCCTGCGAAACAAATTGATCGTTGTTTTTTTGGCGGCCACGCTGGCGCCGATGGCGGTATTGCTGTGGGTAACGATTCAATTATTCGAGGCGAGTTTGAGTCAGGCGACGACGGTGGAGTTGGATGAGATGTCGACGTCGCTGCGGGCTACGGGCCGGGAGATGTACCAGACCGCGCGAGAGGTGTTGAAAGCTGACGCGGCGGCGGGGCGGGTGGCGGGGCGGAAGGTTGCGGCGGATGACGCGGCGGTGGCGGCGTTTGCTTCGAGCGGCGAGGAGGAGTGGTTTGGGACGAACGGAGAGATGTTGGAGTATTTGGCGCGGCGGAAGGACGGGGAAATTTGGCGGTACGAACGGAAATTGGGCGTGGCGATGAGCCGCCTGACGGATCAATTCACGCGAGCGCGGGAGTTGGTGGATAAGTCGCAGAAGCTCGATTTGCGGCGGGGGTTGACGCTGACGCTGTTGACAACGGCGGCGGGCGTGTATTTGGTGGCGTTGACGATATTGGTTTTGATTGCGTTTCGAGTGAGCCGGCCGATGCGGGATTTAACGCGAGGCTTGCAGACATTGGCGTCGGGCGATTTGACGGTGAGATTGGCCGGCGGAGGGCCGGACGAGGCGGGGCAGGCGATTGCCGCGTTTAATGAGACGGCGGCGCAGTTGTCGGAATCGCGGGAGGAACTGGTGCAGTTGACTCGCGTGGCTTCGTGGCAGACATTGGCGCGGAAGATGGCGCATGAAGTGAAGAATTCGTTGACGCCGATTCGATTGACGATGGAGGAGATTGGCGCGCGGAATGGTTCGGTGGATGCTTCATTCTTAAGGCAGGCCTCGCAGATTGTGGCCGATGAAGTGACGACGCTGGAAAAGCGGGTGCGTGCGTTTTCAGATTTTGCGGCGGAGCCTCCGGCACATTTGCGGTATACGGATTTGAATGCGCTGATTGAGGAGCGGGTGGCATTTCTGCGGCCGCTGCATCCGGGGGTGGAGTACTCGCTGCACTTGGGCGAAGGGGCGGCGGCGACGGCGGATCCGGACCTGCTGCGGGGCGTGTTGACGAACCTGTTGGAGAACGCGGCGGAGGCGGCGGGGGATGGGGGGCGAGTGTGTACGAAGACCTTCGTAGTTGGAGGGCGCGCGGGAGTCGCGGTGGCGGATTCGGGGCCGGGGTTGAGCGAGTTGGCGCTTTCGACGCTATTTGAACCGTCGATTTCGTTTAAGAAGAATGGAATGGGGTTGGGGCTTTCCATCGCGCGGCGGAGCGTGCTGTTGTGCGGCGGGGAGATTGAGCACCGGGTGAGCGAATGGGGCGGAGCCGAGTTTGTGGTGATGCTGCCAGCGGCGGCAATGGAGGCGGGGAATGCGAAGAATCTGGATCGTTGACGATGAATCGAACATCGGGCTTTCGCTGCGGCTGATTTTGGAGCGCGAGGGCTTCGCGGTGACAACGTTCACGAGCGCGTCGGACTACCGGCGGGCCTCGGGGCGGGAGCAGGCGGCGCTATTCCTGTTCGACGTGCGCTTGCCGGATGCGTCGGGCGTGGATTTGTTGCGGGAGTTGCGCACGGCGAACGTTGCTGCGCCGGTGATTATGATCTCCGGGCATGGGACGATTGCCGACGCGGTGGAGGCAGTTCACGCGGGGGCGTTCGACTTTTTGGAGAAGCCGCTGCATCGGGACCGGGTGTTGCTGGCGGTGCGGAATGGGTTGGAGCAAATGGTGCTGCGGGAAGAGAATTCGCGGTTGAAGGAACAGGTGGGGAGTCCGCGGATGTTGGGCGTGTCGCCGGCGTTTCAGCGGACGTTGGAGCAGGCGACGCTAGCGGCGAAGAGCGATGTGCGGGTGTTGTTGATGGGGGAATCGGGAACTGGAAAGGAGCTGTTGGCGGCGCATATACACACGAATTCTCCGTTCGCGAAGGGGCCGTTTATCAAGGTGAATTGCGCGGCGATTCCAAATGAGCTGATGGAGAGCGAACTGTTCGGGCATGAGAATGGCGCGTTTACCGGCGCGGCCGGTTTGCGTCGCGGGAAGTTTGAATTGGCCGATGGCGGCACGTTGTTTTTGGATGAGGTTGGGGATCTGCCGCAGGCGGCGCAGGCAAAGCTGTTGCGCGTATTGCAGGAGGGCGAGTTTCATCGGTTGGGCGGGGAACAGCCGGTGCGCGTGAGTGTGCGTGTGTTGTCGGCGACGAATAAAGATTTGGCGGCGGAAGTGGCGCATGGGCGGTTCCGGGATGACTTATATTACCGGCTGGCGGTGGTGCCGCTGCGGGTGCCGACGCTGCGGGAGCGGCCGCAGGATGTGCGGCTATTGGCGGCGCATTTTTTGGATGAGTTTTGCCGGCGGAATAATGTGCGGACGAAGCAGTTTGATGAGGCTGTATTCGCGCTGTTTGAGCGCTATCCGTGGCCGGGGAATGCGCGCGAGTTGCGAAATGTGGTGGAGCGGATGGCGATATTGAGTCCGGGTCAGGTTCTGGATAAAGAATCGGCGCCGATTGAGTTGCGGCTGGGGCGGGACACGGACGCGCCGAATTCGGTGGAGGAGGCGCGGCGGGGGGCGGAGCGGGATCATATTACGCGGGCTTTGGATGAGGCGAGTTGGAATGTGTCGACGGCGGCGCGGGCTTTGGGTATGGAGCGGACGAGTTTGCATAAACGAATTCGAGCGCTGGGACTGGCGCGAGGTTTATGATGTTGGTGTGAAATGGATATTCCTTTTTGCCGTAGCATTGGCCGGCGCGGAGTTTGACCGGGACGTGCGTCCGCTGCTGACGGCCAAATGTTTGCAGTGTCATCAGGGGACGGGCGCGTTCGATATGACTACGGGGGTGGCCGGGGTTGTGGTGAAGGGCGATCCCGCGGCGAGCAAACTGTACCAGCATGTGGCTTCGGGGAAGATGCCGATGGGCGGGCCGCGATTGAGCGCGGAAGAGGTTGCCGTGATTGGCGACTGGATTCGCGGCGGGGCGGTGTGGGGCAGCAACTTAGTGGTTGCTAAGAAGAAAACGTGGTGGGCGTTTGTGCCGCCGATGAAGAGCGCCGGCTCGATTGATTCGTTCTTGCTGGCGAAGTTGAAGGAAAAGGGTTTGGCGTATTCGCCGCGGGCTTCGGAACGGGATTTGATTCGGCGATTGTATTTTGGGCTTACCGGATTGCCGCCGCGCGACGAAGATTATGGGCGGAGTTATGCGGAGACGGTGGATAAAATATTGGCGTCGCCGGAGTATGGCGAGCGCTGGGCGCGGTATTGGCTGGACGTGGTTCGTTTCGGCGAGACCGATGGCGGCGAGCATAATTTTGAGCGGTTCCACGCGTGGCGCTATCGGGACTATGTGATCGACGCGTTCAATTCCGACAAGCCGTATACGCAATTTGTGCGGGAGCAGATTACGGGCGATTTGCTGGCACCGAAGGATCCGGGGATGGTGGCGGCGACGGGGTTCCTGGTGGCGGGGCCGTGGGATTCGGTGAGCGCGGAGTCGAACAAAGACGCATTGATGCGGAAGACGGCGCGGATGGATGAGTTGGACGATATGGTGACGACGACGTTTCATTCGTTCCAGGCGTTGACTGTGAATTGCGCGCGGTGCCATGACCACAAATTCGATCCGATTCCGACGAAGGATTATTACTCGCTGACTTCGGTATTTGGCGGAGTGGGTTTCGGTACGCGGGAGGTGGTTACGGATTCGGCGAAGGCTGCTTTTGAGGCGGCGGCGAAACCGTTGCGGGCGGAGTTGGCGCGGCTGCTGGCGGCGCTGGATTCGATTGAAGCGCCGGTGCGTACGCGCATGATGCGGGAGCGGTATCAGGCGCTGGATGAACGGCGGCGGACGGAAAAATATCGCGTTCCGCTGAGCCCGTTTTTTAATCGGAATGTTTTTGCTCCGGTGACGGCTCGCCATTTTCGACTTGTGATTACGGGGCATGCCGGGAAAGCGGCGAAGATCGATTTGCTGGAGTTGAAACCGGCGGGGTTGATGGTTCGTGATTTTACGGGACCGGCTGGGATACTGCCGATTCCTTCGAACGGTCCGGTGACGGTGAGCGAAATGGAGTGGTCGTCCGACCGCAAAACGGGGAAGGCGGACGGGAGTATCAAAGTTTATTCGCTGGAGGCTTCCGATGACGGCGTGAACTGGCGGGCGGTGGCGAGTAATTTGGATCATGTGAGTTCGAATGAGTTGGAGTTGCCGTCCGTAAGTGAAGCGGAACTGGTGGCGGCGTTGACGGAGGCGGATCGCGCGCGGCGGGGAGCGTTGTTGGCGGAACGGGATTCGTGGAGGAAGAAACTGGACGCGATTCCGGCGCCCGCGATGGTCTACGCGGCAAAGCCGCATCCGTTGGAACCCGCGTATTTATTGGAGCGCGGGAGTGTGGCGAAGGCGAAGGAAGAAGTGTTTCCGGGAGCGTTGTCGGCGATGGCGCATCGGCCAGCTTCGTTTGGGTTGCATGCGGGAGCATCGGACGAGGCGAGGCGCGGCGCGTTGGCCGATTGGATTACGGACGCGAAGAATCCGTTGACGGCGCGGGTGATTGTGAATCGCGTTTGGTACTTCCATTTTGGCAACGGGATCGTGAATACGCCGAGCGATTTTGGCGTGATGGGCGACCGGCCCTCGCATCCGGAGTTGCTGGATTCGCTGGCGGTTTCGTTCATGGAAAACGGCTGGAGCCTGAAGCGGCTGCAACGGGAAATTGTAATGTCGCAGGCCTATCAACAGACGTCGGCGATGAATGAGAAGGCGTTTGGGATCGATGCGGACAATCGGCTTTTGTGGCGCATGCCGCTGCGGCGGATGGACGCCGAGGCGTTGCGGGATTCGATGCTGGCGGTGACGGGGAGCCTGAATCCGGAGCGCGGCGGGCCGAGTTACTTGTTGCAGAAAAAGGGCGGCGGCGGGTCCTATATTTACGATGCGCTGGACAACGACGGGCCGGCGGTTTGGCGCCGCGCGGTGTACCGGTTTGTGGTGCGCGGCGGCAAGCGGATTTTTATGGACAGCTTCGATTGCCCCGATCCATCGGTGGCGACGCCGCAGCGGAGCAATTCGAATACGCCGGTGCAGGCGTTGACGCTTTTGAACAATAGCTTCGTGATGAAGCAATCCGAACGGATGGCGGACCGGCTGGGGCGTGAAGCGTCAGACGCCGGCGCGCAGGTGTCGCGAGCGTACTCGCTGCTGTTCGGCCGGGTGCCATCGGAGAAGGAATTGCGCGCGGGCGTGGCGTTCATCGGGCGGCATTCACTGGCCGCTTATGCCCGCGTATTATTCAACACCAACGAATTTGTGTATACCCCATGAGACGAAAAACGACACGCCGGGAAATGCTGTGGGAAGTGGGCGGCGGCCTGGCCGGATTGGCCTTGGCGCAGATGGAAGCGCAGGCCGCGCCGCGCAAGCCGGGGCCGCATTTCGCGCCGAAGGCGAAGAACGTCATTTTGATTTTCCTCCCCGGCGGCATCAGCCATATCGACACCTTCGACTACAAGCCGGAGTTGATCAAGCATCACGGAAAAGCGACCAAAGGCGAGAACACGATCACGCCGTTTTTTGGCAAACCGGGCGCGGTGATGAAGTCGCCGTGGGAGTTTCGGCAGTATGGGAAGTCGGGGAAATGGGTTTCGGATTTGCTGCCGCATCTGGCGGGACGAGTCGATGATTTGACGTTTTTCCACTCCATGGTGGCGCGCAGCAACGCGCACGGCCCAGCGATTTTCCAGATGTCCACGGGGTACATTTTCCAGGGGTTTCCGTCGGTGGGTTCATGGGTGAGTTACGGGCTCGGCAGTGAGAATCAGAATCTGCCGTCGTTCGTTGTGCTGCCGGATCCGCGCGGGTTGCCGCCATGCGGCGTGGCCAATTGGGGCAATGGATTTTTGCCGGCGCAGCATCAGGGCGTGATGTTTGGGGATCAAGCAAATCCGATTGCGGATCTGCGCGCGCCGGTGACTCCGGTGGTGCAGGCGGCGTCGTATGATCTGCTGTCGCAACTGAACGAGGAGCACTTGGATGCGCACGACGGTGACGACGCTTTGGCTGGCCGCATCCGCGCGTATGAGATGGCGGCGCGAATGCAGTTGAGCGCGCCGGAGGTTACCGATATCGCCGGCGAATCCGAGGCGACGAAAGCCATGTACGGGCTGAATGATCCGGTGAGTCGCGCGTATGGATACAACTGCCTGCTGGCGCGTCGATTGGTGGAGCGCGGCGTGCGTTGCGTGCAGTTGTTTAACGGCGGCCACTTTGGCGCGCCTCGGATTAATTGGGATGGCCACGAAGATCTTCGGGCGAATCATTCGCGATGCGCGGCGGTGATGGATAAGCCGACGGCGGCGCTATTGGCGGATCTGAAACAGCGCGGGATGCTCGACGATACGCTGGTGGTTTGGACGACGGAATTTGGTCGGCTGCCGATTAGTGAAGGAATCGGCGAAGGCGGGCGGGATCACAATCCCGAGGGCTTCACGGCGTTCATGGCCGGGGCCGGATTGAAGCCTGGTTATTCGTACGGGCGCACGGATGAGCTGGGTTATAAAGCCGCCGAAAATCCCGTGACGCTGTACGATTTTCACGCCACGATGCTGCATTTGATGGGGCTCGATCACACGCGGCTGACGTGGTATCACAACGGCCTGCAGCGGCGGTTGACCGATGTGCACGGGCACGTGATTCGCGACGTACTGGCGTAGCCGCTACGGTTTCGGCACGACAGGGTCAGGCGAATAACCCTTCGCCGTCTTGAAGCT
>CAMDKT010000192.1 GCA_945900935.1 Candidatus Sulfopaludibacter sp. SbA3
GCCGAGGTCTCGAATTTCAAACGATTCAAAAAGCTCATCGACCGATTGATCACTCTGTCCATTGAACGATCTCAACTCAAAATGAATATGGATAAGAAGCAGTGAGAGGGGGCGTTGTCAGGTTGGTGAGAACTCGGTAGTCTTGAGGAAATGACTTGACATGTCGATATTGGGCCGAAGGCACCGGATTCGCAGGCGCTACATCTCCCGAACGGCGGCGGCGACGGGACGGGAGCCGACGGGGATCATGGTGAAAAGCGGGGCGGATTTGCCGCGGTTACGGACCACAGATTTCACGCGGATTACGCCCATGTCGCCGGAGGCCCGATTGAGGACGAGGGCGTATTGGCCGTCGGGGGTGATGGTTAGAAACGATGGGTCCTTGCCGACGGCGACGACGCCCACCATTTTATGAGTGGTGATGTCGAGGATGGTTACGTTGCCGGCTTCGGGGTTGGCGACGAAGAGATAATCGATGTCGCTAGTGGAGACGGCGGCCATGGCGGCGGGGTGGTGGCCGGCCAGGACTGTTTCGCCGACTTCGGCGAGATAGGGATACAAAACGACAACGGCGTCGAGGCCGTCGCCGGTCAGATACAGTTCGCCGCCGTCGGGCTTGGCGGTGACTCGTCTGGGCTCAATGGCCAGCGGCAAGTGAGCGATTGTCTGGCCATCCGGGACGGTAACAAAGGAGGCCAACCGGGCGGCGGCGCCGGCCAGCATCAACTGCTTGCCGTCACTGCGGAAGTGGGCGAGGCCGGTCTGGTAAGGCAGGAGGATGGGCGTGTGGCGGCCGGGTTGGCCGGTGGAGATGAGCAGGGGCGGCGCGTCCTTTCTGACGACGGCGGCCCAGGGTTCGCGATGAGCTAAAACGAACGACACCGCTTCAGCGGGGAAGGGCCAAGTGCCGGCGGGGGCCAGCGTTTCGGCGACGAACCTGGCGAGGCGGGTGGGGAAGAGAACCCAGAGATGGACGGAATCGGGACTGAGTTGAACGTCGATCGCGGGGCCGCCGAGGTTGAGCTTGCGGCGGAACTCCAGACGCGTGGGGTCAATTTCGTGGAGGAATCCCGATGCCAGTGCCCACACCGACGGCAGCGAGGGATGGCTGACTACTTTCGTGGGCTTGCCTTCGATGCGGATGTGGCGGGTGACGGCGAATGCGGTGAGGTTGACAGCGGCGATTGCGCCCCCGTCTTCATTGGCTACGAAGGCATGCCCTTCGAACCCGACTCCCTTTTCCCGGGCGCAGGATAGGCCGGCTAACGCGCCGGCGGCGATTCCAAACTGTCTACGTGTCAGCAACAGCTACCATCGTAGCGTGGCCCCATTCCTGCTGGCGTTTCTGCTAACCGGACCGCTGGAAGATTCGCGGCGTCTAGTGTAGGGCTGCGTCGAGCATTACAGCAACGTCCGCCTGAACAGCGCAGTCGGCTACATCACGCCGAAGGACATGCTCGCCGGGCGTCAACAGGAGCTCCATGCCGCGCTCAGTATGCGGAGTCACCCCGGCGGAATTGCGATAAACTCTCCGTATGAGCTTCAGTCTGCGATTAGTCATAATAGCCGCTTGGGCCGTGTCCGCCGCGTTCGCCCAAACCGCCACCGGTACCCTGGATGGCCGCGTCACGGACGCTAGCGGCGCCGTCATCGCCGATGCCAAGGTCGCCATCGTCTCCGCCCAAACGGGCCTGAAACAAGAAGTCAGGACCAACTCGACCGGTTTCTTCGTCCGCCCGTTTCTGGCGCCCGGTCTCTATCAAGTGACGGTCGAAAAGGAAGTCTTCCGCCGCTACGCGGAAAGTAACGTCCGCATCAACGTCCAACAGACGGTTTCGCTGGAAATTCTGCTTCCCGTCGGCGACACGACGAGTACCATCGAAGTCAGCGCCAACAGCGCGCAACTCGCTACTTCCTCCTCCACCGTCTCCACCGTTATCGGCAACAAAGCCATCATGGACCTGCCGCTGAACGGCCGGAACCCGTTCGCGCTCGCGAGCCTTGTTCCGGGAGTAGTCCCCGGCGGCGGCTCGACGCCCTGGATCTCCGGCGGCCGCAACGCTTCCAGCGAAATCACGATCGACGGCACGTCCATCATCCTCCCGGAGAACAACGTCGGCATCAACACAATCGCTTATACTCCGCCGGTCGACTCCGTGCAGGAGTTTTCGATTGTCACGAATGCGTTGGCCGCCGAATATGGCCGCACCGGGGGCGGCACGATCAACGTCTCCACCCGCTCGGGCGGCAACCAATTCCACGGCAGCGCTTTTGAGTTCCTGCGGAACTCGAAGCTTGACGCCAACAACTTCTTTTCGAACCGCAACCGCATCCCCCTCAGCGCGTTTCAGCGCAACCAGTTTGGCGGCACCATCGGCGGCCCCGTAGTCATCCCCAAACTATATAACGGCAAGAACAAGACGTTTTTCTTTCTCAGCGAGCAGTCCACTATCCAACGCAACGCCAGCCTGTTCACCGCCACCGTGCCGACTACCCAATGGCTCAACGGCGACTTTTCGACCCTCAAGAACGCGGCCGGGGCGGACATCTCTATCTTCGACCCGCTCACCGCCGCCAACGACGGTACGGGCAACTTCATCCGCCAGCCGTTTCCCGGCAACATGGTTCCGCAGAATCGCATGGACCCGGTGGCACTCAAGGCCCGGACTTACTACGTCGCGCCAAACTCGACGCCTACCAACCAGTTCACGAACGCCAACAATTTTAACGCCGCCAGCAAGGCGCAATTCAGCCAGCACCAGTTCGACGCGCGGCTCGATCATAACTTCAGCTCCAAATTCACCCTATTCGGCCGCCTCTCTCACAACATTTCGAAGAACCAGCCGGTCAATTTCTTTGGCAATCCCGGCACACCCGGCGGCGATGGCCCCAGCCAGACCGCCAACTACAACGCCACAATGAATGCCAACTACACCTGGAACCCGACCACGATCATCAACTTCAACTATGGATTTGGCCGTTTTAATAACCAGCGCTTTCCCTTCTCCACGGGCTTTGATACGACGCTGCTGGGGTTCTCGCCGGCGGTTCGCAATCAGGCCGCCACGCAGAACCTGGAGTTTCCGCGCTTTGACATCGCCGGGGTCTCCTCTCTGGGCCAAAACACCTTCACGACTCTCCGGTTCATCCCCTATTCGCATGTGTTCGCGAGCTCGGCCACGAAGATCCTGACCAAGCACTCGATTAAAGCCGGGGCGGAGTACCGGCAGCTTTTCCTCAACTTCATGCAGCTCGGCCAGCCCTCCGGCCAGTATTCGTTCAACCAGGGATTCACTCAGCGCAATCCCGTTCAAGCCGTTGGCACGCAAGGCTTCGGCATGGCGTCATTCCTGCTTGGCACCGCGGCCAGCGGTAATATCTCGCACGATCCCATCCCGGCCAGCTCCAGCGTGTATTGGGGCGCCTACATTCAGGACGACTACCGGTTCAATTCGCGGCTGACCTTCAACCTGGGCCTGCGCTACGACGTCGACCTTCCGCGCACCGAGCGCTACAACCGGTACAGCTACTTCGACCTGGACGCGCCTTCGCCCATCGCGGGCAAAGTACCCGCCTATCCGAACCTGCGCGGCGCGATGCGCTTCGTTAATAGCGGCAACCGTTACCAGGTGCCGGTAGACCGCAACAACGTGAGCCCGCGCTTTGGTTTCGCCTTGAAGCTGAGCGACAAGACGGTGATGCGCGCCGGCTACGCGTTGATGTACGCCGGGTCGATGATGCAAGCCGCGGGGTCCAGCGGCAGCGCCGGCATGGAAGGCTATCGCGGAAACACCGGCATGTTGAGCACCCTCGACGGCGGCCGCACCGTGAACGCTTATCTTTCGAACCCGTTCCCCTTCTTTAACCTGCCGCTGGGCTCACCCGACGGTCAGGACAGCGGCGCGTCCACCAACATCGGCCTCGGCATTGGCGAAAGTTTCTTCAACGATTCGCGCAACCCCGTGATCCAGCAGTGGAACTTCAACCTGCAACGCGAACTGCCTGGCAACGTGATTATCGAAGGCGGTTATCTCGCGTCGAAAGGCAACCATCTTATCGACGGCGAGGGCAGCATGACCTACAACCAACTGCCCGCCAGCTTCGGCGACCTCGGCAACGCACTCAACGATCAAGTGGCGAATCCGTTCCTCGGTATCATCACCAACCCGACATCGGCGCTCTCGCGACCGCAAGTCTCGCGCTCCCAACTGCTGCGCCTCTACCCGCAATATACGGGCGTCAGCGCGTTTCGCAAGCCGCAGGCCAACTCGATCTACCACGCCTTCACGCTTAGCGTGGAGAAACGCTTTTCGCAAGGCTTCGGTTTCCTGATGGCCTTCACCGCCGGCAAGCTGATCGACGACGCATCGCAAACCGTTACTTTCCTCGGCCAAGCCGGCAACAAGCAGGATTTCTTTAACCGCCGCGCCGAACGGTCCGTCTCGACGCAGGACATCAGCCGCCGGCTGGTTTACAGTTCGAATTACGATCTGCCCTTCGGCAAAGGCCGCAGGATGCTTACGGGCATGAACCCGGTGGGCGAAGCCTTGCTGGGCGGCTGGCAGATCAACGGCATTCTGACGCTCTCAACGGGGACCCCCGTGCTGGTCACGCAGAACGTGAATAACACCGGGCTCGGCTCTTCCGGGCAGCGTCCGAACAACAACGGCACCTCAGCCGAGCGCACGGGTCTCACGCGAGATCAGCAGATCGCCGGATGGTTCGATACCTCGGTCTTCAGCTTTGCCCAAGCCTTCCGCTTTGGGAACCTGGCCCGGACGCTGCCGGACGTGCGCAACCCCGGCTTAAAGACGATCGATTTTTCGCTTTTCAAAAATTTGAGGGTGAAAGAGAACGTCACTTTGCAGATCCGCGCCGAGGCTTTCAATATGACTAACACGCTCCAGCTTGGCGCGCCGAACGCGCAGTTGGGATCGGGGCAGACCGGCGTGATCGGCGGCACCGCCGTCGGTCCCCGCCAAGTCCAGCTCGCGCTGCGGATCAGCTTTTAAGGCGGACTGGCAAGGGAAATCGCCCGGTGGCAGCGGCAACGGAACGCCGCCGGGCGAGGCATCAAATGGAAATTGACGCGACAGGATGCCGACCGAAAACGGAGTGGGCGCTATGGTTCGTAATTACATTGTTATGATACAAGTGCGCGTTGGGTCGGTAGGCGGGGCGGGCGGCAGGGGGCGGAGGCGAGGCAGGCGCATAGGGGTTAAATAAGCGTGGCCAGAGTGACCTCGGCTGCCAGCGATCCGGTCTCGGGATCCCGATTGGGTGCAACTTCCCAGAACGGCGTTTCGGGACAACGAAATGAGAACTCCGCAAGCGCTGGGTGTATGTTCGATCAATCCGGTTGCGTGCGACCCGCTGATTGAATTGGGCTCGGAACTCGCCGTCCAGCGTGTGGATGAGGCGTCGGGCGGATAGGGTTCTCCGTGGTTTGAGGTCCCCCTGCTAAGACCGGTCGCGATCTGTCGCAATAGCGACCCTAAACTGGAACTTGGCTGCCGGTCGTACCCGTCCCGGTGCCGCGGTACGCCGATCACGGGGATTGTGCCGCCAACGGGGTCTTCGGAACATGTGCTTTCGCGCGGAGGTCACGAAACACAGCACGGCGAGGTTATAATTCAACCATGGCTACCACTAGCTGTCTGGACCGCTTGTTGGACCCGCTAACCGAGGCATTCACGCCGCAAATGGCCTCAGCCCTGCTTGAACTCCGGGTTGACTCCGAACTGGAAGCTCACATCGGCGACTTGCGCCTGAAGGCGAACGACGGAACCCTCACGTCGGCGGAGGATGCGGAATACAAGGATTTCGTTGAGGCCGTCGATCTGATCTCCATCATGCAGGCAAAGGCGCGCCGCTTCCTCGCAAAACATTGCGCTTAGCATGGACCAAGGTCTGCGTGAATCGGTTCGAAAACGCGCCAGGAATGCGTGTGAGTATTGCCGAATGCCACAAGAAGCAGCGCCGCTCATCGCTTTCCATGTCGAACATATAGTTTCGAGGCAGCATGGAGGCTCCGACGATCCCGCTGGGCTTGCTCTTGCGTGCGACCGGTGCAACGCGTACAAGGGGACGAATCTCACCAGCATAGATCCAGAAACACGCACCGCGGTGGCATTGTTTAGTCCGCGTGCTGACTTATGGAGCGATCACTTTGTAATCCGGGACGGGCAGATTGCGGGCCTGACGCCCAGAGGACGCGCGACCGTGCGTCTGCTCAACATGAACGCACCACGGCGAGTAGAACTCCGTCGAGAATCGCGCTGAACACGGTCTGTGTCGCCGGGATGGTCGGCGTCAGGGCGGGATGTCAGGCCGATTAGTCGCGCAGAGTTGACCCATTCGGCGCTGGCGGGTCCCCTTCTGGGAAGTTGCAACAAAACGCGGGTTCGAGACTGATGGTATGCAGCCGAGGACATTTTGGTAGCGGCCTCATTTTAACGCCTATGCGAGGCAGGCGGCGCTGCCTTGGGTTCATGCAACAGCAGGCGCGCGCCCGGAAATATCCCGCAGTCGCTGAGAATATCAAGGCGGCCAAAGCGTTTCCGCGCAAAGCGATGAAGGGGCAGCCTGTGCCGGCCAAGGTGACGCTGGATGCGAATGCGGCGGCGCATCGAGCGGTGGCCGAACTGAAGAACAATGGTGAGTTGCCGAAGCGGGTGCGAGTGCGCAGCAGCCAGTACCTGAACAACACGGATCCAGTACCGATTGAAGCCGATGTGAGGGCTGAAGAGCGTCGAGACGACGGAGGTGGTGATCGTCGGCATTGAACTGGTGGAACTGGGTGGGCGAACGGCAAGATCGGTCAAGACCGCGGCGGTTCCGAATTTGCACCCGATCCGTCTTGCAGCCGGTGAACACCGGGCAGGCGATTCGCCGGCTTGTCACGAGTGTTTCCGCAGCTTCAAAACGACAGCTTGAGGCCGAGTTGCAGGATGCGTTGATTGTCGTCGACGACGGCCGTGATGAGGCCGAACTGCGCGGACGACGCGTTGGAGTTGGGGACGCGGAAGTTCGGATTGTTGAAGACGTTGAAGGCTTCGGCCCGGAACTGGATGGAGACGCGTTCGGTGATGGCGGTGTCCTTCAACAGGCCGACGTCGGCGTTGAAGAACCTGGGACCGCGGATGATGTTGCGGCCGGAGTTGCCGAAGGTGCCGGGGGCGTTGACGGTGAACTTGGATGTGTCGAACCAGCGGGCGAGTTGTTGCGAGCGAGGCCGGTCCGTGCCGAGTGTGGCGTTGCCGCCGAGGAAATCGGCGAGATCCCCGCCGACGGCGGAGAAGGAGTTGTCTCGTCCGCTGGCGACGGAGAAGGGGAAGCCGCTTTGGCGAACGAGAATCGTGTTCACCTGCCAGCCGTGCAGGAGGCGGCGGGCGGAGGCTGAGTCCACGGCGGCGCGGGGGATGTCCCAGATGTTGGAGAACTTGAAATTGTGAGGAACGTCCTGGCTGGCCAAGCCCCGATAGGCGTTCCGGTTAAAGGGATTGAGGTTGGTGAGGTTGTCGATGGTTTTGGACCAGGTGTAATTGGTGAGGATGGAATAACTGCGGGAGAAGCGCTTCTCGACGTTGAGTTGGAGCGAGTGGAAGCTGGAGTTGGCGCCGGCGTCGGTGCGGCTGACGCGGCCGAAGTTGGGATAAACGCGGCGCTGCTGCGTATTGCCGACAGTGGCGCCGGGTCCGAAAACGGCCGGATTTTCGTCGAGGGTGATTTGCTGGTAGCGACCTTGATTACCGAGGTAAGCGATGCCGCCGACCCAGTCCGCGCCGAACTGGCGTTCGAGGCGGAAGCTCCAGGTGAGCAACTGCGGGATACGGTAGTCCTTGGTGAAGTAGGCGCGAATGTCGTTGACGGGGGAGAAGACGAAGTCCGATCCGTGGATGCGGGGGCCGAAGTTTAACGGGAAGGGATTGGCGAGGCCCTTGCTGCCGTAGGGGTCTTCAAAGGCGAGGTCATTCAGGGTGAAGGTGCCGGCGAAGGGAGCGATATTGGTATAGGGATTGAAGTTACTGGTTTGGATGGGAGTGTAATAAGCGCCGGCTCCGGCGCGGAGCATGGTGCGTCCATCTTCGGTAAGGCGGTAGGCGATGCCGATGCGGGGGGCGAAGTTGGCGATGTTGGGGTCGTGGCCGGCGGTGGGGCAGTTGGAGTCACCACCGTAGAGCATGCCGATGGGAGCGTTGGGATAGCGAGTGGAGCGCTGACCGCCGCGGGGTTGGAAGCAGACGACACGGCCCTGGCGGTCATAGGGCGCCCAGTAGGGATCCCAGCGGAGGCCGAGATTCAGGGCGAGCCGTTTGGAGACGCGCCAATTGTCCTGGAAGAAGGCGCTCCAGCGGGTGCCTTTGAGGTCCTTGAACTCGCCGCCGCCCTGGGTGAAGGCGGAGGCGCGACCGAACATGAAATCAGAGATTCCGTTGCCGGAGAGCTGGCCGTTGAAGGAGAAGTTGCCCATCATCTGAAAGCTGTTGCTGATAGGGTTGACAACGCGGACGATTTCGCCTCCGAAGCGGAATTCGTGGTTGCCGCGGATCTTGGTGGCCACTTCGCGAATGGTGTAGTCGCCGCGGTCAAAGTCGCCTTTGTGGGCGGTGCCGACGGAGAAGCCGTCGGTGATGTTGAAGTTCATGGCGGGCGGGAATTTGAGTGCGGAGTCCTGGGGGCCGAGGATCTTGACGCCGGCATCGGCAAAGCTGAAGGGCGAGCCGGAGAGGGATCCGCCGCGCTGCCGGTTGAGTCCGAAGGTGGAGGTGAGCAGGAAAGTGGGCGAAAGGGCGAACGTATGGTTGACGGAGATGTTTTGGAGGCGCACGGCATTGCCTCCGCGAGCCGCGAGTAGGTTGACTTTGTCGATACCGGCCGGGAAATCGAAATCGGTGAAGTAATAACGTCCGCTGATCTGGTGGCGTCCGCTGGTGTAGTCGATTTTGGGCATGAACTGGTTTTCCGTTTGTTGAATGGGGAAGCCGGCGAAGGTGACCTGTCCATTGGGGCCGTTTGGCAAGGGGACGAAACCGAGGAAGTGGCGGGAAACGGCGTTAAGGCGGCTGGCGGGAATGAGATTGCCGGGAACGGGTTGGCGGGAGACGGGATCGACGAGTTGGCGGGAACCGAGGGCGGAGAAGTCACCCCGGCGTTGTTCAGCAGTGGGGACGAAACGGATCTGGCCGGCTGGCGTGTTGCGGAGGCGAGTGCCCTGGAAGGTACCGAAAAAGAAGAGCTTGTTCTTGAGGATGGGGCCGCCGAGGGCACCGCCGAACTGATTGCGCTTGAGCGAGTCCTGGACCGGAGCGAAGAACTGGCGGGCATTCATGGCTCCGTTGCGAAGGAAGTGAAACCATGAGCCGTGGAAGCCATTGGAGCCGGAGCGGGTGACGATGTTGACGACG
>CAMDKT010000193.1 GCA_945900935.1 Candidatus Sulfopaludibacter sp. SbA3
TTGTTGATATGGCCAGGCGTCAAATCTTCCGCTTTCAACAGGCACTGATCGACGACATTCACCTTGCCATCGATACAGTCCGCCGGGCTGGCCACGGAACGTAAGTCGAGACCCAAGCCCAACTGCTCGTTCAACGCTTGCAGCGGAACCATGTCGCCATAAACGACGTAAGGGACCGGGATGCGGTTCTCACGCGCCGCCTTCAACAGGATCTCGGGGCCGACGCCGCTCGAGTCACCCATGGTAATGCCGATGCGCTTCATACTCTTTTGAATCTTTCCAAAACTTGTTCCACGATCCTATCGTCGCCGAAGCCGCCGGCCTTTGTCACAAACAAAAGGGTATTGTCAGGACTGACGCAGGCGGCGATCCCGGGAAGAACTTCCGGCAGCGGGGTGACGGCGGTGAGTCCCAAAGCGCGCCACAACGCCCAGACGGTGTCGCCGCCCATGATGAGGACGGCCCCGATTCGTTCGTCCCGGATAAACGCCATTGCCTGGCGCGCGAGTTCGGCGGCGACATTTTCCGGCGAGTCCATCGTCTCGATGGGGCTCCGGATGACCCGCAGGCCCATCGCCTCCGCGAACTCGGCCTGCCGGTGGGACTGCCGATGACGGCTGCCGCAGACGATTAGCCATTTCCGGGCACCCGCAACAGCGGGCGGATCTTTCTTCTGAAACGGCGCCAGCGCGGCCCACAGAGGAATAAATCCCGCCGGGCCCGCCACGTACGGTTGTGCCGCCGTATTCCGCAAAACGACGGCCAGTGAAGCTAAATCCTCGCCGGTCACGGCGTCGCAGATGAGGATCCTCGGGCTCGTATCGCGTAACGCCGCCGACAGCGCCGCGGCATCGGGGACGGACTCAATCCGATCCGGCGGGAAGAGGTCCGCAACGCGCGAACTGCGCACCGGGTTGCGCGCGTCATTTGCAAATTCGGTCTCGGCGATCGGCACGCCATGAACGAAAAGAATCCCCTCACGAACGGTCCGTCCGAGAGCCGGATACGCCGGAATGTAGACAATCGTCCGGTCGAGCATCGCCGTCAACTCCGCTGCAATATTGCCTCGCAGCGTGGAATCCGTTTTCTTGAAAACACGAACCGTCCCTGCGCCATCGAGCCATTGGCGGATGCGCTCCGCCGCCTGCTCCGGCGGCAGATGCCTCGACTCCGTATCGGCCACGCAGATCCCGTTAACCGCCGCCCTTGCGCGCAGCAGCGTAAGCTCAACATCCAAGTGCAGGCCGGCCAACAGGGAAGCGCACTCAAGCGCCCCCGTGGCGTCGTCAGCCAGCACGAGTCCATTTGCGTTTCGCATCCCGATAACTAATCTAATACAGCCATGCGGATTTCCAATTTCCAGCAAAGCCATCCTCGTCACCGGCGGCCAGCAGTTTCGGAAAGTAGCGGGAGGAGCCTTCGGCGTAGAGCGGAGGAATTTTCTGGCTCCTGTTCCTCTCGCCGGCATTCCAGAGTACTGTTGCTGCTGCCACGGCGCTATTTTCCGTTGCAACAGTTCCGCTGTGGCGAGTCGCTGTCCTGTGCATTGCCGGCCCATGATCCCGATTTCGATCTCTGCCCTATTCAGCCAACTGGCATGTTTGGGCGTGTAGTGAAATTGCACTCGCCGCGGTCTCGCCCAAAACAGCCGCAAAGGTCTTGCGGAAATGAGTATTGAGGTTGTCAAGCACGAGATGTACGGTGACCGCGGTTGCCTACACCGTTTCCAGCAGCTTCCTGACGAATGCCGCAATGTCCGCCTTGGTGCGGCGGGGGGTAACCTCGACACAGCGCCGGTGCCCCTTGGGTTCGACCGCCACAAAGATGTTTCTCGTCCCGGCGCGCCGGACGGGTCGGAGACGCTGCCGGACAGGTTACCAGTCAAGCCTTGGCCGTTCAAGCAAATCACCCTGAATCAACTTCGTTCCAGAAGCGCATCAAGACTGTTTGGTATGAGTCACGGCCATGCCTGAAGTACAGCCATCAGCGGAAATACGATCGCCCCATTGACAAACATAAAGCCCATGAAGGAGTGCATGGCGATGCCGGCCCAACGCGGCCTTTCGGCTCGCGACTGCGCGGCGACGAGCCACCACAAAGCGTCGGCGGACCAGACGGCCGTGAAGGCGTAATTGAACCAGACGCCGCCGCCCCAATTCATTCCGAAAAAGGCTTCGGTCTGGCGGGCAATTTCCTGGACGGCGAATTCGTGGCTCCAGTGGTAGGCGTATTCGAAAGCAGCAGCGACATGGGCGAGGTAGAGGGCGCAGCCGATGATCCAATAAGCGCGGGCGGGCCGACCGCGAATGATTTGCGCCACGGCGATAACGTAGAAAATGCAGGCGAGGCGGATGGTCCAGACGATCATGGGTACAATCCACTGTATGCCGACAGCGCGGGCCGCATTCCATTACGGTTGGGTCAATTTGGCCTTGGCGGCGCTGGCGATGGTGGCGACACTGCCCGGACGGACGCAGGGGCTGGGGCTCGTGACGGAGCCGTTATTGGCCGATTGGGGCATGGACCGCGTGATGTTCGCGACCGTGAATTTTTGGGCGACGCTCGTTGGGGCGCTATTATGTTTGCCGGTGGGACGATTGACGGATCGCGCCGGACCGCGGTTGGTGATCACTTTGGTGACGTTCGCGTTGGGCGCGGCGGTGGTGGCGATGAGCCGGACGACCTCGCTGCCGGTGTTGTTTGTGACGTTGACGCTGACGCGGGCATTGGGGCAGAGCGCGCTATCGGTGGTGAGCCTGGCGCTGGTTGGCAAGTGGTTCGCGCGGCGGTTGAACTTGGCGATGGGAATATTCGCGGTGCTGGTGGCGATGGGTTTTATTGGGGCGTTTCCGGCGGTCGGGGCGGCGGTGCTTTCGCACGGATGGCGGACCACCTGGTTTTGGGTCGGGATCGCAGTGGCGTTTTTGGGGCCGATCGCGTGGCTGCTGGTCCGGGACAAACCAACTGGGGACGACATGGAGTCGCTGGCGCTGCAGCCGTCCGATTTAACCTTGGGGCAGGCGCTGCGGACTTGGGCGTTTTGGCTGTTCGCGCTAGCGAGTTCGGCGTTTGGGCTGGTTTATTCAGGAATCGCGTTGTTTAACCAATCGATTCTGGAGCTGCGGGGGTTCCCTGCGGAGACCTATCACCGGACGCTTGTCGTAAGCACAATGGTCGGATTGGTCTGCAATTTCGGCGCGGGGTGGCTGGGACAGAAATGGCCGATGCAGCGGTTGATTGGGATTGGGATGGCGGTGTTGGCGGCGTCACTGGCGGGGTTGCCAATGGTTCGCACCGGGCTTCACGTCGATCTGTACGCGGCGGCGATGGGCGCGGCCGGAGGGATTGTGACGGTCGTGTTTTTCTCGGTCTGGGGGCAAATGTTTGGACGGACGCATTTGGGGCGGATTCAAGGATGCGCGCAGGCGGCGACGGTGGTGGCGTCGGCGGTCGGGCCATTGTTGCTTGCCGGGACGCTGGCGCGGACGGGATCTTACGACCTGTTGTTTTTTGGACTTGCCTGTGTGGTGGCGATGTTGGGCATCGCTTCGTGGCTGGTGCCGTCGCCGGTACGGGAGGGCCTGTTATCCTGAGGGTTCTATGTCGAAAATGTTGGATGAGATCCGGCAGCAGCCGGCGGCGTTGGAACGGACGTTCCGGTCTGAGCTGAAGGGCGTGGAGAAATTACGGACGCTGTTTGCCAGGAACCGTCCGAAGGTCATTATTTTAGCCGCGCGGGGGACATCGGACAACGCGGCCCAGTTTGGGCGCTACCTGTTGGAGATCGCAACAGGGATACCGGTGTCGCTGGCGGCGCCCTCGATCTTCACGCTGTATGGGGCGCGGGTGGATTACAAGGACGCGCTGGTGGTGGCGATTTCGCAGTCGGGCGAATCGACGGACACGAATCTGGTATTGGAGCGGGCGCGGGAGTGCGGCGCATTCACGGTGGGCATCACGAATGAGGCGTCGAGCACGCTGGCCAAAATTGCCGAGCATGTGATTCTGGTGCGGGCGGGGAGGGAACAAAGCGTCGCGGCGACGAAGACATATACCGGGCAGTTGATGGCGGTGTATTTGTTGGCGTATGCGTTGGGGGCGCCGGTGTCGTTGGACGAATTGCGCTTGTTGCCTGAAACAGTGGCGGGGGCATTGAAACTGGAAACGGAGATACGGGAAAAGGCCGGACGTTACCGGTATATGGAAAACGCGGTGGTGGTGGGGCGGGGATTGAACTACGCGAGCGCCTATGAATGGGCGCTGAAGCTGATGGAGACATGCTACGTGGTGGCGGAGCGTTTCTCCTCGGCCGACTTCCTGCACGGGCCCATCGCGATGGTGGAGCAGTCGTTTCCGGTGTTCCTGTTCGCGCCGGCCGGAGTGACGTGGCCATCGATCCGGGAGATGATTGCGCGAGTGCACGGGTTGGGCGCCGAGACGCTGATCATTACAGATAAGAGCAACAAAGAAGCGGCGTCGATGAAGGGGACGCGGGCGATTGTGCTGGCGACTTCGCTGCATCGGAAATCGGCCGTGCCGGAGGAGTTGTATACGCCGCTGCCGTATATTGTTCCAGCGCAGATTTTTGCGGCGTGCCTGGCGGAGGAAAAAGGGTTGAATCCGGATCAGCCGCGGGCGTTGGAGAAGGTTACGCGGACGATGTAGGTTTGTCCCTGGCAAGCGATTGGATTCGCGTAATCGTTATTTGTTAAGATCGCGGAGTAGTGTTTTTTGAAATCCTCGGCGAACTTTCGAGTGTGGAAACATTTGCGATCGGCAAGTCGATTCGCGAGCTTCCCCGGCTCCGGAAACTCTATGGCAGAGGCCGGTGGCGAAAGCGAAAAGGCTTCGCCGAAGTGGCCCTGCCGAATGGTACGATTCGAATGGCGGAGATTCACTGGTACGAAGCATCGGGAATCGGCAAGAAAGAATTCAAGATCAAACACTTTGTAGAGTAACTATGCGATCACCTCAAACAAAAACGCTGCCTTTCGCCGTTTGCGTAGGAAATGCAGGCTACACCGCCTCTTTGGAAGTCAGAAAGTTGTATCAAGTAGTCGAAGACCTCGACGCGCAGGCGAACGATCTAATCCGCGTAATCGACGAATCGGGTGAGGACTACGTTTATCCAAACGGACTTTTCCAGCGGCTTACATTACCTATCGAAGTTCAACGTGCCTTACGCTTGGCCTCCTAAATTGTGCCGGTGCCCAATGGGCGTTGGAGAAGGTCACCCGGACAACGTAGTCAACCGCATGCGCTCGGCCCACTGAAGGAAACGGTAAAGCTCGCGGCGGCGGGCCCAGACAAACGCCCAGAATTCTTTGAAGCCAACACGTTCCGCGTGGAGGCCCCAGTAGGTCTCGATGCGCCACAGCAGGTAGGGGCTGCGCCACGGCGTAAGCCGGTAGCCGCGGCTGGCGTGCCAGAGAAAGCCGATCATAGCGAGGAGCGTTTATCGTCGGCCTTGGCGTAGTAGCCGGTGCGCGTGCGAACGGTGAGGCCGCTGCCCTTCACAGTGACTTTCAACTGGCGGTAGACGCCGTCGTCGGGCTTGGTTGGAGCGTAAGCGATGATGTACTGGCTGCGAATTTCCCTGGCGATTTGGAGGGCGACGTCCTCGACGTTCTCCACGTCCTTCGGGAAGTGGGCGATCCCGCCGGACTGCTTGGTTAACATCTCCAAGGCGCGTTCGGCGCGCTTGGCGGAGCGCCTGTCCTCCTCGTTCAAAATGCCGATGGCGAAGATCAGCACTTCACTGCGCTGCGCTTTGGCGAGAAGTTTTTCGAGGGTATTGGAATCGCCGGATGCGGTGTCATCACCATCGGTGATGACGAGCAAAACCTTCTTCGCTTTCTTGCCCTTGGCAAGGACGTAATCCATGGAAAGGGTGATGGCGTCGCGCATGGCGGTGCCGCCTTTGGCGTCGATGCGGGAGATGCCTTCTTCGAGCTTCTTAACATCGCTGGTGAGGTCAGCGTCGCGGTAGGCGACGTCGTTGAAATTGACGATGAAGATTTCGTCCTGCCGGTTGGATGCCTTCACCAGCGCGACGGCCGAATCTTCCACCTTTTTGCGCTTGCGGCGCATGGAGCCGCTGTTATCGACGACAAGGCCCATCGAGACGGGGACGTCCTCGCGGCGGAAGATGCGCAGCTTCTGCTCGACGCCGTCTTCGAAGACTTTGAAAGCTTCGCGGGGAAGGTCGGTGACGAAGGCGCCCTTACGGTCGACGACCGTGGCGTGTAGCAAGACCTCGCGGGTATCGGAACGGAAAGTTAAACCCGTATCCTGGTTATCCTGGGCGAGCGCGGAACCGGCGAAAACCAGTCCAAACGCCCGCCTACTGAGCTGGGGCATAGTATCCTTGGCGCCAGAATGGGCGCAGGGGCGGCAGTCCGCGGGGCTGATTGATCTTTACTTGCACCCGCCGGTATTTGCCGTCGCGAGTCGTGTTATTGGGCACATACCCTATGACGTACTGATTCCGCAATTCGATACCGATTTTGGCTGCGACATCGGGAAGATCGTTCAGGTTTTCAACCGGAAAGTGCCGGCCGCCGGTCTGTTCGGCAATTTCATTCAACAGGCCCGGACCGGCGAGTTCTTCGGCGGAGCGCGAGCGGGCCGAGGCGGGTTCGAAGATGCCGATGGCGTAAATCTGCACGTCGGCTTCCCGAACCAGGTTTTTGATTTCGCTTTCGGTGTAACGGCTGGAATTGTCGCCGCCATCGGAGAGCACGAGGACGGCCTTGCGCGTATTGCGAGCTTTCTTCATTTGATGCAGCGCCATGTAGATGCCATCGAGAAGCGCCGTTCGGCCCTTGGCCTGCGTGAACGTCAGGCGATTTTGGATCTCTTCGGTATTCGTGGTGAAGGGATGGATGAGTTCCGGTTTGTCGTTGAACTGGACGAGGAAGAACTCATCATCGGGATTGGCGGTTTTGAAGAACTGGGCGGCGGCCAGACGAGCCTTCTGGAGTTTGGCGCCCATGGAGCCGGAGGCGTCAAAAACAAGGCCGACAGAGAGCGGGGCGTCTTCGCTGGCGAAGGTCGCGATCCGCTGTTCGGCCTTTTCTTCAAATAGTTTGAAATGCTCGGCTTCCAGGCCGGTGACGAAGCGGTTGAGCGGGTCGGTCACCGTGACGTTAATCAGGACGAGGTTGGTGTCAACGCGGATGCTGGGCTGGCGGCCGGCGGCTTCGTCGAGCTCGGTGGGTTCATTCGTCGCCCCTTTGCGGCGAGGGGCGGCGGTGGTATTACTCTTGGTGTTGGGGCCCTTGGCCTCCGCCGCGCGCGGTTGCTTCGGCTTTTCATCTACGGCGAAAGCTGCTGCTACTAACAGGAGTCCTGTACCGGCAAAGAAGATAATATTTCGCATGGCCTGACTAGACCTCTCTCGGCGATTTTCTAATTGGATGATATCACGACTATGAATTTTCATAGCGCTTTTTGCCGTTCCGGAGCACGAAGTAACGAATCTCTCGTGGTACCATCAAACGTGCCAACGCAAGTACTCGGAGTGATTCCGGCGCGCCTCGCCTCCACCCGTTTTCCCGCCAAAGCACTCGCTCCTTTACACGGCAAACCGATACTGCGGCATGTATGGGAACGGGCGAGTCAGGCGAGGTATCTGCAGCACTTGGTGATTGCCACCGACGACGACACTATCGCCGCGGTTGCCAGGAAATTCGGTGCCCACGTACGGATGACATCGTCGCACCATCAATCGGGAACGGACAGGGTGGCGGAGGCGGCGGCGGCATTTTCGCACCCGCTGGTGGTGAACATTCAGGGCGATGAGCCGTTGATCGATCCGGCGGCGATTGACGCGGCTGTGCTGACGCTGTTGGACGACGAGGAAGCGCCCATGGGCACGCTGGCGAAACGGATTGAGGATTTTTCGGAGATCATGAATCCGAATGTCGTGAAAGTGGTGATGGGGCGGGACGGGCGCGCCCTGTATTTTTCGCGGTCGCCGATTCCTTATGATCGCGGCGGCGGGGCGGTTTACTTCAAACATATTGGCCTGTATGTGTACCGCCGGGAGTTCCTGTTGGAGTATTCGTCGTTGCCGATGGGGCCATTGGAACAGGTCGAGAAACTGGAGCAGCTTCGCGCGCTCGAGAACGGGTACACGATCAAGGTCGCCGAGACCGAGTATGAATCCTGGGGCGTGGATACGCCGGAAGACCTGGTGCGGGTCGAACAACTGTTTGAAACCAGAGGGGTATGGCCAAGTACATCTTCGTAACGGGTGGTGTGGTGAGTTCATTGGGAAAGGGCATCGCGGCGGCGTCGATCGGATGCCTGCTCGAAAGCCGCGGGCTGCGGGTGACGCTCCAGAAATTCGATCCGTATCTGAACGTGGATCCGGGGACGATGAGTCCGTTCCAGCACGGCGAAGTTTTCGTAACCGATGACGGGGCGGAGACCGATCTGGACCTCGGCCACTATGAGCGCTTCACCTACGCGCCGTTGACGCAGAGCAATAACGTCACCAGCGGACGGATCTACGAGACGATTATTTCGCGGGAGCGGCGCGGAGATTATCTGGGGAAGACCGTGCAGGTAATTCCGCACGTCACCGATGAGATTAAGGCGAATATCGAAAAAGTCTCGGGCGGCGTGGATGTAGTTCTGGTGGAAATTGGCGGCACGGTTGGCGATATTGAGAGCCTTCCGTTTCTGGAAGCCATTCGCCAACTGCGGCATAAAAAAGGCCGGGAAAACTGCTTTTTCGTCCATGTGACGCTGGTCCCATGGATTGCGGCGGCGGGCGAGTTGAAGACCAAGCCGACGCAGCATAGCGTGAAAGAGCTGCGGACGATCGGCATCCAGCCGGACATGTTGATTTGCCGGTGCGAGAAGCCTTTAGCGGGCGACATCAAAGACAAAATTGCGCTGTTTTGCGACGTGAGCGCCGACGCGGTGATTGAAGCCTGCGACGCGAAAAGTGTCTACGAAGTGCCATTGGGGTTTGCATCGCAGAATGTCGACGATATCATCTTGCGGCAGTTCAAGATGGAGGCGGTGCCGCGGAATCTGGCGCGGTGGGAAGCGATGCTCGACCGGCTGCACAACCCGGTGGACGAAGTGGACATCGCGCTGGTGGGCAAGTACGTGGAGTATGAAGACTCCTACAAGAGCCTGAAAGAGGCGCTGCTTCACGGCGGTTTCGCGCACCGGTTGAAGGTCAACACGGACTGGATTGAGGCGCAGGATTTGCGCTGGCCGGAGTGTGCGCAACAGTTGTCGCAATTCGACGGGATTCTGGTGCCGGGCGGTTTCGGCAAGCGCGGCGTGGACGGGATGCTGCAGGCGATCCGGTATTCGCGGGAAAACAAGGTCCCTTACTTTGGCATCTGCCTG
>CAMDKT010000194.1 GCA_945900935.1 Candidatus Sulfopaludibacter sp. SbA3
GACATCGGCAATGAGAGCCATTTTGTGTCGGTGCTGCCGGAACGCGATCCCGAACCGGTGCGGGAATTCGGCTCCTGGACGATGGATTTGGAGCGGATGGCCGTATGGATGAAGTCGTGTGGAATAAAGACCGTGGCGATGCAGTCCACTTGGGATGGTCAGGCCCCCTTCGGGCGGTGTAATCTCGACGTGAAGCGGCTGGCGCTTGTTTTTTGAGGTAATCGGAAGCACGACGACGAGTTCGGCGGGACCGTGATTGAAGTTATATCGCCCCTGGACGGCTGCAACCCGCTCATTCGTCCTCAATTCCATCCATCAGAGTGCCGGCTGAAGCCCGACGCGCCTCCAACTCCTCACTCCATGCTTTCGGGTCTGCCTTCAGCCGGGCATAGGCCGCGTTTGCTTCATTAAGGAACTTATCCCGCTGGTAATATTCGATTGCGTCGTCTAAAACCGCTTGCATGGGTTTACCTTCTCGTTCAGCGAGATCGCGAAGGGTGGCCTTGGATCGGGGGGTGATACGAATATTTGGACTCTCGGCTGCCGTTCGCATATCGGTATACGTCCCAGTGGAACCCTCAGCGCTTCACGAGTTCAACACGCCGATTTTTCTGCCGGCCATCTTCAGCGCCATTATCCTGAACGGGCTTCGTGCCACCGAAGCCGGCGGCGGCGAGGCGGGCACGATTCACTTCGTGAGCACTCAGCCATGTGATCACCGCTTCCGCCCGCTTTTGTGAGATCGCCTGATTGGCGGACTTCGCGCCTACATTGTCGGTGCGCCCATTGAAGACCGTTTGATATCCAGTTTTCTGCAAGGCTCCAGCCGAATTGCGGATCAACTGAAGCGGTGAGATTCCGCCGCTGCATTCATAAACGATGACTTCGACGACGCCGTCCAGCGTCTTGATGGCGTCATTGTTTTCTTAGTCCGAACGAGCAGTTCGTCGAACTCCTTGCTCTCCCGGGATTGGATGAAGCAGCCCGATAACCTGGAGAGCCGCTTGGAATCCTTGCAACCGCGGTAGTTTTACGAGCGAAGCGGAAGATCATCCAGAAGGGACATCAGGGGCGAAAACGAATTTAGACGATGTTTGGATTTTTCGCCATGGCCGCGATGCCAAGTTGTCCGCCGAGGCCCATGGTTTCGACGGCGGAGGATGGGACGACGACCATAGCACCCTTCTCCTTCATTGCTTCGTAGAGCATGTTCATGGCGCGGAGATGGAGTGCCATGGGGTGGCCTTCGTAGACCTTCGAAGCGTTGACGAACTTCTCGGCGGCTTCGGTTTCGGCTTGGCCGTAAATGACTCGGGCGCGGCGTTCGCGCTCGGCTTGGGCTTCGCGGGACATCGCGTCCTCAAGCGCCTGCGGGATCTGCACGTCGCGGACTTCCACCGATTGGATGGTAATGCCCCAAGGGTTGGTTTTTTCATCCAGAGTGCGCTGGAGTTCGACGCCGATCGATTCGCGTTCAGTAATCATCTGGGCAAGTTCGTGGCGGCCGATGGACTCACGGAGTGCCGTCTGGGCGGCCATGGCGATTGCTTCTTCGAAGTCCTCCACCTCCAGGATGGCCTTTTCGGCGTTCCAGACAATCCAGAAATAGACGGCATCGACACTGACGGGCACGGTATCTTTCGTCAGCGTGGATTCGGCCTTGACGTTGCCGACGCGCACGCGCTGGTCGACGGCGGGGCTGACCACATCGACAATCGGAATGATCCAGAACATGCCGGGACCGCGCATCCCCTGGAAACGACCGAAGCGGAGGAGCGCGACGCGCTCCCATTGATCGGCGACGCGAACCGACAGCAGCAAATAAGCGCCGATCAGCGCGAACACAAATACGGGCCAAGGGCTGCTGGTGAGGAAGACGCCGGCGAAACCGGCTGTGAGGCTGGCGGCGAGCAGCACCGCGCCGAAGGGGCTGATGGTTGTATTCATTTTCTGGGTTTTCATTGGGAGTTCCTATTGGTCATCTCTTGCAGACGGGTCAGGATGTCTTCAACTTTGAAGCCGGCGGCACCCGCGCGGGCGACGAATTCGCTCACGATTTGATCCAATTGGCGTTGCCGCTCGACGTCGTCGCGTTGCACTTTTTGCGTGCTGACAAACGTTCCCGTTCCTTGATGGGTTTCGATAACACCGAGGATTTCCAGCTCCCGGTAGGCGCGGACAACGGTGTTGGGGTTGATGGCGAGATCGACGGCGGCTTGGCGAACGGTGGGCAGTTGGGTGCCGGGATGGAGGGTATCGAAAGCGATGCCGTTTCGAACCTGCTCGATAAGCTGGCGGTAGACGGGGACGCCGCTGGCGAGGTCGAGCCGAAAGGCGAAGGCGACCGATTTGGGCCCCGGGGAAAACATCTGGGATTATAATGTACTAGTTCTCTGATACAGTCAAGGAAATTCTTTTGGCCTTGGGGATTGATTTCAAAGCACCGCAGCCCCGCCGCCAGCCGCTGGAGGGGATGTTAACGCCTTGCCCTGCCGAGGCGAAACTGAGGCCGGGGCGGATGAGTTTTGCAGAGCGTAAGTGGGTGGAATTTGCAGAACGCCGAGGCCTAAAGCCTCGAGAAACAACTAACAATTGCAAACGACCGGCCCGAAGTACTATCAAGGCATGCCGCCGCTCAATTTCACCGCGATCTACATGAAAGTTGCGGAGGGTTTTGTTGGCTTCATTGAGGAACTGCCCGGCGCCAACACCCAAGGCGCAACTCTCGATGAGGCGCGAGAGAATCTCAAGGAAGCAGCCGCAATGGTGATGGAAGCCAATCGGGTCCTCGCTGAGGAAACCATTGGCACCGCGGACGTCATCCGCGAACCTTTCTCCCTGCCCGCCGCGTGAAACGCGCCGATCTCATCCGCCACTGGGAGCGTCACGGTTGCCAGCTCCTGCGAGAAGGCGGGCAACATACTGTCTACGTGAATCGGAGGGCGAGTAAATCGTCCGCGGTGCCGCGTCACCGCGAAGTTAACGATTTCTTGTGCCGGAAGATTTCGACGATTTACAAATTCCGCGTGGCAAATAGCCAAGCGGGAGTTGCACCGGGCGTGGGGCGGACCTTCGTCGCGAGAGAGAATTAGCCGGGGTATGTACGCCAAAAGTGACTCAGCCGCCGCCGGAGGCGGGGATCATAACGCCTTGCCCTGCTGTGCCTTGGCGGCTCCGGCGCCGATGCCGGGGAGGGTAAGTTTTGCAGAGCGCCGGGGTCCTGAAGGGATTCGAACTCACGACCGCTTCCCTGCCCTGGCAGCGCGTGCGTGCCAGAGGCGCGAGGAATCGTTTCCGAGTCCGCCGTCAGTTCCGGTATGCGTCCCGGCGATGGCCGATCTTTATGATCGTGACTGTCGAGATGGCGGCTTCGATTAGGCACGAAATCCGGTAATTGCTTTGCCCGATAGCTATAGCCTCCCAAGCCGTTTCATGTCCTTCAATACTTCCTCGAAGGACAGGGAGTGTTCCTTCGAGCGGCCTTCTAAGCTTGGCGGGGTCTTCGGCGAGGGTCCGCCTCACTCACCAATGCGGACAGGACGCCGCTGGCAACGTAATTCCGTGACAACTCCTCATCGCCAGCGGCCTTCGAGAGGGGCACCGGGTTTGGCGATGGATTGGAAGACGCCGACGCGGACCTGGTCACTGCCCTTCATGCTGAGCATGGGCATGAGGCCGAGGCCGATCATTGTTTCCGCGGCTTTCAGCGTCAGCAGCACTTCGGCGCAGGGCTTTATTTCGACCGTGCCGTGCTCCTTCCAGTTGTGAACCGGGAGGCTGTGGATGTTTTGGAACTGGCCGGGGCGCAGACGCCATTTTTCTTCGCTGAAGGACTGGCAGATGAGAGCCACCGCCGGGTACATTCCATTGCCCCAAAGATAATTGGCGTGTGTGCTCCCTTCGGGCATCTCCTCAAACTTGAATTTTTCGACTGGGCTGCTGTCCTTCCCGTAGGGCTGGCGAAGCAGGATTCGCGGCATTGTGAGGCCGATGCGGCGGGCTTCGGGAAGGCCGCGGATCTCGTCCCAGATGGGGTTCTCAATATCCCATTCATCATTGTCGCCAAGGAGTTCGGGGTTCTTCACACCGAGCAGGGTGGAGTCGGCGGCGGCGATGAGGGGGGCGCCGGCGAAATCGGCGAGCATGGCGATGCGGGCGAGGAGTTCAATGTCGTCGATCCAGGGGCGGAAGAAGCAGTCGCAGCCGAGGAGGGACCAGGGCTCGCCGTTGGGGGGAGCGGCGGCGAGGAGATGGAAAAGGCCGGTGCGGCGAAGGTCGTTGGCGGCGGCGACGTCGGCGAGGAGTTCAGCCTTGGAGACGTCGAGGATATAGATTTTGAGCTGGGAGTCAGTTTCGACGTTACGGACGAGGTGATCGAGGCCGCGCCAGGCGGCTTCAAGGGCCTGAAATAAGGGGTTGTGAAGGATGGCGCGCATTTGGCGGCCGGACTCTTCATCCAGTTGGGCAAGGAGCTCCTTCTGCTTGGGATCCTGGCCGGGGACGAGATGGGGCGCGACCAGATCGTGGACGTAGGCGAGGAGGGGGTCGCGCGGTTTGGCGCCGCGTTTGGGGACGGATTCATCCGCTTCATCGGCGATTTGATCGAGAAGGCTGCCGGTGATGATGGAGCTGGAGGCTTTGGGTTCGGGGCGAGTTTCGGCGATGATGCCGCCGAGGATGTCGTCGGTGATTTTCTTGAGCGACTCGGGATTTTCGAGACGGCGGCGCATGGCGCGGAGGGCAGGAAAGAGATCGCAGCTTTCAAAGAGGCGATCGGCGTGAAAGTCCTCGAGTTCGGCGAATGAGAGACGGAGTTCGGCACCATGATCACCGGCCAGAGCGAGGAGGAGTTCGACGCCGAGTTGGGCGGGGAGATGTTCGATCTCATCGCGATCAACCTGGATGGGGCGGCGGCCGAGAACAGGCTCGATGACGCCGCGGCTGGCGCGGCCGGTAAAATCACCCATAATGAGTACCTGGAACGGAGAGTCCGGTTCCGGGGCGGCGGCGATTCGGCGATTGCCGGGCTCGACATCCAGCACTACGCCCGCATAAGAAGTTTTTGGCATCTGGTTATCCCATGAGCGGTTGGCATTGATTTACCGCTGCTCTATTTTACACGTGAGACGATTCTTTTAGGCAAGCACAATGAATGACACCGATCTGGGGAAAATAAAAACTCCGCTGCGCGTGGACGACCCGGCGCTGGCGGCGAAGATTGCCGAGGGGCTATTGGCTCGCGGGTTTACTGGGGACGGGATGCGAGCGGCGGTGCCGGAGACGGCATTGGCGGACACGTCGATGAAGATGGACCACGCGGCTATCGCGGAGCGGATGGGGATGGAGACACCGCTGGCGTGTTTGTTGCGGGCATTCCTGCTGCGAGTGGCGACGCCGGAAGACGTAATGCGGCGTGTGATGGGGGCGGAGTTTTTCGCGCTTTGCGAGGCAGCCCGATTGTGGGTTCGGGTGGAGGGGGGCGTGGTTGGTGAAGTGGTGTTTTTGGAGGACGGGTTATTTTTGTTATCCGATAACACGGCGGTGCGGCGGAAAGAGATTGAGATGTACTGGGTGATGAGCATCGGCACGTCGACGATGGCGGTGGCGAACTCGATTGCCAGCCGCCCGTTTGCGCGGGTGCTGGACTTGTGCTGCGGAAGCGGGATTCAGTCGTTTTATGTGGCGCGGCGCGCGGAACAGGTGGTGGCGATCGACAGAAATCCGCGGGCATTGAACTACGGGCGTTTTGGCGCGGGGATGAACGGGCACGCGAATATTGAGTTCCGGGAGAGCGACTGTTACTCGGCCGTGGAGGGGGAGCAGTTCGACTTGATTGTGTGTAACCCGCCGTACGTGATGACGCCGGACCGGCAGGCGTATTACAGGGATGGGGGAATGGGCGGGGACCGATTTTCGGAGCGGATACTGCGTGAGGCGGCGGGGTATTTGAGAGACGGGGGATTCGGCCATTTCACATGCGACGTGGGTGCGATGGGCGGCAGAGCGAGCGACGACCGGCTGCGGGAGTGGCTTACGGGCAATGGCTGCGACGTTGTCGTGCTTGGGGGCATGAAAGTGAAGGCGGCGGATTACGCAAAGTCGTGGTTGAAGGCCGATAGCGGGGCGCAAGTGCAGGCGGAACTGGATCGTTGGGTGGCGTACTTTGCCGAGTTGGGTGTGGAGGAGATTCAGAACTGGCTGGTGATTCTGCGTCGTCGGACGGAGGGCGGGCCGAACTGGTATTTGCAGGATTCGCTTCCGCCGACGCGGAAGGGTCATTTCGGGCACCAGATTGCGCGGATGTTCGCTTGCCAGGATGTGTTGCGGCTGGACGATGCGAATTTGTGGAAGGCGAGACTGCGGCTGGCGCCCGATATGCGTTTGCAGCAGATTGTGCGGCCCGAGGGCGGACGATGGATGGCGGATTCGGCGAAGCTCACGTTTGGCGAGGGGTTTATTCAGGAGTACGACGTGGAACCGCGGACGGCGAGTTTGTTGATTCTCTACGACGGGACGCGGACATCGGAGGAGGTGTTGGCGCGGTTGTCGGCGGAGTTGGGCGAAGAAGTGGAAGATATTCGGGCGGGGTGGATGGGTTACCTGCGGCACTTGCTTGGCAGCGGCATCCTGGAGCCGGTTGAGGCATGACGCGGCCGTTGGACGGAGTATTTGTTTTGGATTTATCGAGGGCGGTGGCGGGGCCGCTTTGCACAATGTTGCTGGGAGATTTGGGCGCGCGGGTGGTGAAGATAGAAGAGGCTGGCGGGGACGAAGCGCGGAGTTGGGGGCCGCCGTTCGCGGGAGAGGATTCGACGTATTTTTTGGGGTTGAACCGGAACAAGGAGAGCGCGGTTCTGGATTTGAAGAGCGCGGCCGATTTGGAATTGGCCTTGCGGATGGTTGCGAGGGCGGATGTGGTGATTGAGAATTTTCGGCCTGGAGTGGCGGCGAGGTTGGGGCTGGGGTATGAGGCATTGCGGGGGTTGAGGCCGGGGCTGGTATATGGGTCGGTTTCCGGGTTTGGTCAGGATGGCGCGGATCGGGACCGGCCGGGTTATGACTTGATTGTGCAGGCGATGAGCGGGTTGATGTACACGAGCTCGGCGAAGGTTTCGGTACCTGTGGCGGATGTGATGGCGGCGATGTTCATGCAGCAGGGCGTACTGGCGGCGTTGTTACGGCGGGAGAAGACGGGGGAAGGGGCGTATGTGGATGTGTCGTTGTTGGACAGCTTGCTGGCGGCGATGTCGCCGTTAACGTCGTCGGCACTGATGGCGGGGATTGATCCGCGACCGGCTGGAGCGGCACACGCGAGTATAGTGCCGTATCAGGTGTTTGAATGCCTCGCCGGGAAAGTGGCGGTGGCGGTGACGAATGAACGGATTTGGGGGCGGTTTTGCGGGGCGATGGGGCGGGAGGATTGGCGGGCGGATGGGCGGTATGGGTCGAATATTTTGCGGAATTCGAATCGCGTGGTTTTGTTGGCAGAGTTGGAGCCGTTGTTTTTGACGCGGACCGCATTGGAGTGGGAGGATGCGTTGCGAGGGGCGGAGGTTCCTTGCGCGGCGGTACGGACGGTGGGAGAGGCGCTGGCGCTGCCGGCGGTGCGGAGTATTGTGACTTTGGACGACGGGTTGCGGGTGTTTGGGAATCCGGTGCGGATGAGCGGGCATGAAGGGCCGCTGGGCGCGGTACCGAAGCGCGGCGAGCAGACGGAGTTGTTGCGGCGGGAGTTTGGCGGTTAGTGACAATACTCGTCATTTAGCGATCGGCGGAAGGCCGCTGGGGCATGGCAACTTGGGAAGAGGACAGGCCAGGAGGCCCATAGGAGCTAACTTAGTGATGAACATTTAATAACCTGTGGGACCCGGCGTCTGGACTGTTCGCGCAGATCCATTTCGATCTGATTCCACTGCATCAATGTATCCGCCAACGTCAAGGCGGGCTTGATGGCTTGTACTACTGCGTTTTGAATGAAGTTAAAGGTCTTCCACGCGGTGCCGTTTCCAGGCTTCCGGCAAGCGGTAGCCCCAGGGGGAAACATTGCGGCCAAGCCGCTGTAGTTTTTGGCCCAACAGCCCAACCATTAGTTTGCCGTAGAGCCAAGCCCGTGCGCCGCGGTCGTCGTGCGCGTCGAGGTTCCGGAGAGCCTCGCCCGAAGCGCGGCTACCGGATTAGCTCTACCCAACGATATTGACACTATATTTACGCTGTCGGTATACTAGATGCGTGGGCAACGGTGTTCAGTTCGAATGGGATGCCGCGAACTTGAGCCACATTGCCGAGCACGGCGTGACGCCCGAAGAGGCAGAGCAGGTGATCGAGAACGATCCGGTCGATCTCGACTACCAAGTGATCGAAAGCGAAGAGCGATGGGTGACGGTCGGCGTCACCATCCGGGGGCGATTCCTGTTGGCCGTCTGGACCATCCGGGGATCGGCAATTCGGGTCGTCACCGCTTTTGACGCGGACCAGAGGCACCAAAGAGTGTACTTGGAGCAAAGGAAGAACTGAGATGGCCAACCCCAGAGTGGTTCCGAAATTCAAAACCGAGAAGGAAGAAGCGGACTGGTGGTATCGAAACCGGCAAAAGATTGCAGAGGACCTCGAGCAGGCGGCGCAGAAGGGGGAGCTGAAGCCGCTGGACAAGGCTACGCTGCGATCCCGTCTTGCCTCACGGGTGATCACGATTCGGTTGCCCGAAGAGGACCTCGAGTTGGCGCGCGAGCAGGCGGTCAGGAAGGGTTTGCCGTACCAGACCTACATCAAGTCTCTGTTGCACGAGGCCTTGAGGCAGACCAGGTAGACTGACTTGGCCGTGGCGCAGTTGGGAGCGCGCTTCCATGGCATGGAAGAGGTCATCGGTTCGAACCCGATCAGGTCCACCAAAACCTTTCAAACACTTACGGGCCTCGGCCCGTCAAACTCCTCGCCCGTGGAGTCCAACTGGAGTCCAAAACCCATTTGATGCACGGGCAGCCATGGGCACCGTGTGGATTTCGATGCCTGCCCACGGTTAGGTCTTCATCTTCAACGCGATCCAATGTATGGGCAGTGTGGGCACCGTTTTCGCGCTTGTTGTTTGCTGGAGACGACAACAAATACTTTCCCTATAAGGACGTTGCCCAGTCCGTCCACGCCCGTCACTTCTCTTCGCGGCGATTCACTTAACTGTTGACGAATCCTCTGACCGCCATCCAGGAGTGCCAAAGTTTTACCGACACTCTCGAAAGGGCGTATACTTGGCTACCAAAGTCCTGGGGGCAGCGGTGAACATGCCTGGGAAGAAAATCAACCAGGTGGCGTTGTA
>CAMDKT010000195.1 GCA_945900935.1 Candidatus Sulfopaludibacter sp. SbA3
GACGCGTCCCAAAAACTATCGAACCCGTGAACCATCCCGAAAAACTCATCGAACCCGCGCTCCACCGGCCCCGGCTGGCCCAAGTGCCACTTCCCGCACATCAGCGTGGAATATCCGGCATCCTTCAAAACACGCGGCAGGAACACCGCCTCCGGCGCCACTCGTCCCGTGTACCCTGGAAAACCTGGCCGCGGCTGGCCTCCAACCATGTTCCCCATCCCCACGCGGTGCGGGTGCTGTCCGGTCATCAGGGCCGCCCGCGAAGGGCAGCATCGGGCATTGTTGTAGAGCTGAGTGAAGCGAACGCCCCCGGCGGCAAGGCGGTCGAGATTTGGAGTCTCGATTTCACCGCCAAAACAGCCGATATCGGAATAGCCGAGATCATCCGCCAGGATCAGAAGGATGTTGGGGCGTCTAACCGGCAGGGCGGCGGAAAGAGTCGATAAAAAGACGCGTCGGGAGAGCATTCGTTTCGCTTACAATTACCTCCGTAGGATAACCAAAGTGAATCAATCCCGCCGAGCCTTCTGCCAGTCCATTTTTGGAACGGCCTTCTCCGCCGCCGCCGCGGAGCGCCCGCCGCACATCGTCCTCTTTCTGGCCGACGACCACGGCTGGGACATCGCGGGCTGTTATGGAAACCGCGTGATTCGCACGCCAAACATCGACCGGCTGGCGAGCGAAGGCATGCGCTTTACCCGCGCCTTCGCCGCGTCGCCAACCTGCAGTCCGTCCCGCGCCATTCTCTACACCGGCCTGCATTCGGCGCGCAATGGGCTGATGGGAAATCATACGGGCACACGCGCCGGCCTCAAGTCCATTGCCCAATACTTGAAGGCAAAAGGCTACCGAACCGTGCTTGCGAACAAAACGCACGTCAAGCCCATCGAAGTTTTCGATTTTGAATACGTGAAAGCAACGCTGCCCGATCCGCCCAGCGGCAAACGCCAGTACAGATTGGAAGGCCTGGACACGAAGGTCATCGACGGGCTGCTGGCGGACCACGCCAAAAACAACGCCGGCCAACCGCTCTGCCTGATTCTGGCCGACAGCGCGCCGCACGTAACCTGGGAAAAGAACCGGGATTACGATCCGGCCACCCTGCCCGTGCCGCCTATCGCGGTCGACACGCCCAAAACCCGCGCGGCGCTGGCGAACTATTATCAGGACATCACAACCGCCGACCGGCACTTGGGCGAGGTGCTGGCCTCTCTGCGCAAACATGGCTTCGAAAACAACACGCTGACCATCTATACCAGCGACCAGGGACCGGAATGGCCGCGTTCCAAGTGGACCGTCTATGATGCAGGCATCCGCGTCCCCTTCATTGCGCGCTGGCCCGGACGAATCGCGCCTGGCACCGTCACCGATGCCATGATTTCCTTCGTCGATGTGACTCCGACATTAGTAGACATCGCCGGTGGCAAGCCCGTTCCCGGCCTCGACGGCACCAGTTTTCAAGACGTTCTATCCGGCAAGGCGAAGCGCTTCCGGACGGAAATTTACGCCTCCCATTCCGGTGATGGAACCATGAACATGTTCCCCCAGCGCTGCGTTCGAGACCTGCGCTACAAGCTCATTCTGAACTTGCGCCCGGAACGAAAATGGACCACGCATTTCACAAAAGTAGACGGCATTCCCGACAGCCATAAAGACGTGTACGATACCTGGCTGGAGAAAGCTAAGACAGACGCCGCCTCGGCGCGGATCGTTCGCCTTACGGAAGATCATCCGCGAGAAGAGCTGTACGACACGCTGCATGATCCGTTCGAGTTGAACAACTTAGCCGGCCATCCGGACGCCAAGCCGGTCCTGCTTCGCCTGCGCAAACAACTGTCGATTCAGCGGGCGGAACTGGGCGACATGGACGAATAGCCCAAAAAGCGGCCATGAGGCTGACGACATGCTGTTGACCGAAGCCGAAATTGAGCCAATGCGTTGGAATAGAAAGTTGCGAAACCAACTCCGGTAGATCAACGCGAAACGCACAGCGCGCCGCATGCGCCTATCCTTAAAGGTAGGACATGCATCGAATCTGTTTCCTACTTCTGGCGCTGATGGCCGCCGCGGCTGAGTGGACATCCAAGCCATTTACCGAGTGGACGCCGGACACCGTTCTCCGCGTACTCACCGCCTCACCGTGGTCCAAAGACTCCAGCGCGAATATTGAATGGACGAAACGTGAGGTCCGGCCCATCACCTACAAAGACATCCCCGGCGCCGATCACAATATCGCCAAGGATTCCGGACTCGGGCCGTTGGGCGGCATCGGCGCGCCAAAGCCCAAACTACCCATCAAGGCCGATCTGCTCATTCGCTTTCCGAACGCCTTGCCCATGCGCCACGCCAAGGCGATGTATCGGCTGCGCGACGAAAAACTCCCGGCGGACCGGCTCAACAGCCTGATCGACGCTCCTGTCTTATCTTTCTACGTCGTCGAAATTTTCGGCGTGCCCTCCGAGGTCGCCCACCAAGGCGCAGGCACCATTGAATCGCTGGTGAGCCGCTCCGCCTACCTCCGCACTAAGTACGGCCGCAAGTACCAGGCCGCTCGCGCGGAAGTGACTATTCAGGCGGCCACGCTCAAGATCCTGGTGTACTTCCCGAATGAAGAACCGCTCAAGGTTGCCGACGAAGAGATTGAGTTCTTCGCCGACATCCAACTGCTTCGCTGCAAAGAGCGATTCAAGCTAAGCGCCATGACTTACATGGGCCGTTTAGAGTTGTAATTACTCCGGCAAAGCGAAGCTATACAGCACGGCACCAGCCGATACCACCACATACTGTTTACCGTCGACTGAGTAACTGATCGGCGACGACGAAATGGTCCCGCCCGTCTGCATGTTCCACAGTAACTTTCCGGTCTTGGCGTCGAGGGCTATCACTGCGCCCTCCCGCGTCGACGAAAACAGCACGCCGCCGCCGGTGGCCAACACTCCCGCCGCCAGCGAGCCCCGCGAAACCGGATACTCCCACTTCACCGTCCCTGTCACCGCGTCAATCGCCTTCACCGAAGCCTTGGCCGGCTCGTCAATCGCCATCGCCCGCCCGCCCCAATACGCCTTGCCGGGTTCATACTCCTGCTTCGTCACGAAGTAGCGCTGCCCGGCCTCCGAAGTCATCATGTAGAACGTGCCCGAAGACGCGTCGTAGGACGGCGACTGCCAGTTCGTCCCCCCGCCCATCGACGGATAGACCAGCGTCCCCTCAGGCGTGGCACTCGAATTCGCCCTCCGCACCGGCCGTCCCTTATCGTCAAAACCGTCATTCCAAGTCTGTTTCACAAACGGTTTGGCGAACAGAAACTTGCCGTCGGTGCGGTCCAGAACGTAAAAGAAGCCATTGCGGTCGCCGTGCATCAGCAGTTTTCGCGGTTTGCCGTCAATGACGCGATCGGCGAGCACCATGCCTTCATTCGAATCCCAGTCGTGATCGTCGCCGGGCGTGAATTGATAGTGCCACTTTCGCTGGCCGGAATCGGGGTCCAGCGCCACCACCGAACAACTGAACAGGTTGTCGCCCGCGCGAATCCCGGCATCCATGTCCGGCCCCGGATTTCCCGTCGCCCAGTAGAGCGTGTTCAACTCGGGATCAAAACTCCCCGTCAGCCACGTGCCGGAGCCGCCCATTTTCCAGGAATCGCCCTTCCACGTTTCGTGTCCGAACTCGCCCGGCACAGGAACCGTGTTAAATCTCCATGCCCGCTTGCCGGTGGCCGCGTCATAGGCATCCAGAAATCCGCGAATACCGTGTTCGCCGCCGGCCACGCCCACCACGATTTTGTCCTTCACCGCCAGCGGCGCCAACGTCAAACTATAGCCCTGCATCGTGTCCGCAACCTGCGTCTCCCAAAGCGGCAGGCCCGTGCGCGCGTCCAGCGCCACCAGCGCCGCGTCCAACGTCCCGAAAAACACACGATTGCCCAGCACCGCCACGCCGCGGTTGAACGGATTGCTTTCGAAGGGATTCACGACGTTTCGCTTCCGCTCATATTTCCAAATTTGCAAGCCGGTGCGAGCGTCGAACGCGAAGACCTGTCCCGGAGGCCCCGAGGTATACATCACTCCGTCAACGACGATCGGCGTTGATTGCAGCAGCGAATCGCCCGGCAGTTGCGCGGCCCATTTGGCTTGTAAGTTCTTGACGTTCGAAACATCGATCTGGCGCAACGCGGAGAAGTGCGCGCCGCGATAATCTCCCCAATAGGTAAGCCAGTTCCGCGGTTCGGCGGCTGCGTTCTTAATGCGCTCAAACGTTAGCCCGCCGGGGATTATCGCGGCCGCCGTTTTCGTCAGGTCGCGCGCCTCCAGCGTTTTCAAATACGCCACCAAATCCCGCACTTCTCCTGCGTTTAACCGCGTGCCGTAGTCGGACGGCATCAGCGTCCCGGCCTCGGCGCGCAACTCCGCCAGCGCTGCTTTGCTCAACATGTGGGGCTCTCCGGCCGCTGTCATTAAATGCACCGTGAAACTATCGTCGGCCGTGCGCATCCCGCGAAGTGTGCGGCCGTCTTTCGTCCTCGCCGTCACAACAACACTCCCGGCGTCCCCGCGCCTGCGTCCCCCTGCCGGAGGGCCCGACGGATTCAAAAGTTTCGCCTGTAGCCGTTCGGCCGGCAACCGGCCCGCCGTGGAAAGATCGGGACCAACAATGCCGCCGCGCGCGTTCACTCCGTGGCACGATACGCAGTTCGCCTTGCCGAAAAAAAGCTGTTCCCCGGCAGCCGCGTTGCCGGTTACCTTTTCGCCGATTACCGCCGCGCTCCCGCTGATGCCGCGGACAAAAGTGACAAGCTGCCACACCTGCTCCTGCTTCAGCCCTGCAAATCCGGGCATCGGCGTCCCTTTGATCCCGTTGCGAATGTTGAGAAAAATCTCGCCGTCCAGGCCGCCGCGCGTGAAGCGCCCCGACGTCAGCGCCGGTCCGCGCTCACTGCCGCGGCCGCCGCCGCCATGGCACGCCTGGCAAGCCTGCTCGAACGTTTTCTGCCCGGCCGCCGCCGCCTCCGCGTTCCCCGCGAAAGGATTCTTCTCACGTTCCGGAGTATGCTCCTGCGCGATCACGCTCAACGAAAAGGCCAATAGCAATGGGAAAAAGCGGTTCATAGGTTCCGCCTTCCATCATATGTCTAATGCCCGCAGACCCCTATTTCACCGGCGAATAAGCCGTCGCTTTATACAGCGCCACCTTGAAAAACGCGTTCACTTGTCCATGTTCCACAATCGATTCCGTGCGCACCCGAATCCACTCCTCATCCGCCTGAAACTGTGCCCACGCGGACTCTCTTGCCCCCAAAGAATCGAACGGCGTGAAGTAAACCAAATTGGGCATCAATGACCCAAATAGCGCCGTCGTATAAAGCACCGGATGAATTCCGCACCGATGGAAGATCGGGATCTCCGGCCCCTCAAAGCGATCGTGCAACGCGCTCAATTGACGATACGTCGGCGCGTGATAGACGCGCAATTCAAACACACGCGGCTGCTCCCCTCCGGGCCGTAACACCGGCGAATACGAAGTCCCTTCCAACAGCGACTGCGTGAAATGCTCATACGGCGGCTCATGATGGTCCTCCCAATACCCCAACGCGGCGCGCATGTCCGCGTCGGCCCGCATGGACGAGCGGCTGTCCTGCCACTGCGCGAAGGAGTCCCACTGGGCGACCACCGCCACTTGCGGCAAATGCTCCGCCACCACGGCGTCCATCACCAACGCCGCGCGCTGGCCCGTTAACCGCGTGTAAGCCGGCAGCCAAGCCTCCTCCAGCCAACCGTGCAGGCGCGACCCCTGGCTCGAATTCTTTAAGAAATACTGCTCGAATGTGTACAACTTTGCTGGTGCTTTGCTCATGTGAATACTGGATGACGCGCCTGGCGTTCACAGAAATCGGCGAAGGCGGATCATAATGAACAGAGTACCGTCATGAGGGCCCTTCTTGCCGCACTCTTTTTTTTCGTCGCCATCACCGCCGCCGACTATCGTCCGCCGGCCGGCGTCCGGCCCGTCATTAAACGCCCCGGTGGCGAATCCATCATCCCCGGCGGCCGCTACATCGCCCCGCTCGGCCGACAGTTTCAAACCGGCCCCGGACCTTGGGGCCTCGCCATTTCCCCCAACGGCAAACGCGTTGTCTCCGCGGATGGCGGTCCGCGCGGCTTCTCGCTGACCCTCCTGGACCGCCGCAACGACGGCTGGCGCATCGAGCACCGCGAAGCCTCTCGCAAAAAGGACGACGAGCCCGAGGAAGAAGACGAATTCCGATCCATCTTCATGGGCCTCGCCTTCGAAAACAACGATGACGTCTACGCCAGCGAAGGCAACTCCGGCCGCGTCCGCCTGCTCGACATCGCCACCGCCAAACGCAAGCAACTCTACAATCTGAACAGCGACGGCTTCTCCGATTCCTACACCGGCGACCTGGCCCACGACGCCAAACGCCATCTGCTCTACGTCGTCGATCAGGCCAATTTCCGCGTCGCCGTCATCGACACCCGCAAACACCGCATCATCGCCAACGTCCGCACCGGCCGCCTCCCTTTCGCCATCACCCTTTCCCCCGACGCCAAACGCGCCTACGTCACCAACATCGGCATGTTCGCATACAGCCCCGTCCCCGGCGCCGCTAAAAACGACGCCCGCGCCACCGGCCTTCCCTTCGCCGCCTTCGGCTTTCCGTCGAAAGAATCCGAACATGGCGTCGAACGCGTCAACGCCAGTGGCCTCACAGTGCAGATCCCCGGCCTCGGCGATCCGAACGTCAAAGAGTCGAATTCCCTAACCGTTATCGACGTCGAAAATCCCTCCAAGCCCAAGGTCGTCAAATTCATCCCCACTGGCCTGCCCTTCGGCCAGGGTTCACTCGGCGGCTCCAGTCCCAGCGCCGTCGCCGCCAACGATTCTCACGTCTACGTCGCCAACGGCCATAATGATTCCGTCACCGTCATCAACGCCAAATCGCTCGAAGTCGAAGATCAAATCCTTCTCCGCATTCCCGGTCTGGAAAATCTTCGCGGAATACTTCCCACCGGCCTCACCATCGATGGCCATACGCTCTACGTCGCCGAGGCCGGTATGAATGCCATCGGCGTTATCGATCTCAAATCCAAAAAAGTCAAAGGGCATCTGCCCGCCGGCTGGTTCCCCACCCGTATCGCGATCCATGACGGCTCCCTGTACGTCGCCAACGCCAAAGGCAACGGCACCGGTCCCAACGCCTCCATGACCAAGGCCCATGAGGCCAGTTTCATTACCGATCAACGCCGCGGGACCATCTCCATTTACCCCGTCCCCGATCCGGCTGACTACGCCAAACTCACCGCGCGGGTCTTCGAATTGAACGGCTTTAACAAAGCCGCCGACCCGCCCAAACTTCCCGCCGCCATTCAATACGTCGTCGTCATCGTCAAAGAAAACCGCACGTTTGACGAAGTCTTCGGCGACATCGTCTCCGCCGCCAACGCCCCCGTCAACGGCGCATGGGACCTCGCCCGCTACGGCCAATATTCGGTAATCGCCAGCGAGCGCGGCGCGCTCCAGCAGCGCTTCTCCCTGCGCAACGTGAACGTCACGCCGAACCATCACGGCATCGCTGAACAGTTCGCGTTCTCAGACAATTTCTACGCAGATTCCGAAGTCTCCGTCGATGGCCACCATTGGCTGGTTGGCAGTTATCCGAACGCCTGGACCGAGTCAACCCTCATGGCCGCCTATGGCGGTAAAAAGAACTTCCGCTTCCCAACCTCCGCCCCCGGCCGCTATCTTTTCACCGGCAGCAATTCCTCCGTTCACCCCGAAGAACAACTCGAAGCCGGCGCGCTGTGGCACCATCTGGAGCGACACAACATCTCCTTCCGTAATTTCGGAGAAGGCTTCGAACTCTCCGGTATCGACGAAGGCCCCGGCCTGAAACCCACCGGCGCCAGGTTTCTCACCAACGTGCCGATGCCCGATCCGCTCTATCGCAACACCTCGCGCGACTACCCCGGTTACAACACCAATATCCCCGACCAGTTCCGCGCTAGCGCCTTCATCGGCGAGATTGAAAAACGCCACATCGTCGGCAACGAACCGCTGCCGCGCTTCATTTTCATCCATCTCCCGAACGACCATACCGACAAGCCGCGCCCCGAAGACGGCTACCCCTTCACCGCCTCCTACGTCGCCGATAACGACTACGCCCTCGGACGCATCATCGAGTTCCTTAGCAAGAGTCCCTGGTGGAAACAGATGGCCGTTTTCGTCACGGAGGACGACGCGCAAGGCGGCGTCGACCACGTCGATTCACACCGCTCCGTCCTGCTCGTCGCCAGCCCCTACGCCCGCAAGAACTATGTGTCGAAGACCAACGCCAGCTTCCCGGCACTGCTGAAAACGGTGTTTCGGCTGCTCAACATGCCGCCGTTGAACCTCTTCGACGCTACCGCCTCCGACCTCTCCGATTGCTTCACCGATATCCCCGATTTCACGCCGTATACGCTGAAGTCCATTCGCCCCGAACTCTTTGATCCGGCAAAGGCCCGCGATCCGCTCGACCCTAAACCCGGCGCGCGCATGGATGATCCGCGCGTGCTGCGGGAACAGCATCAGCAGCCTTGATCGCGCCGCTAGACGGTGGTGCGGTCAAGTCGTTTCATGCGAAAGTCGATTGTCACTCGCTCAACGAGGGATAGTGGTTCGCGGTCCATTCGCCGGGACTGCTCGTCAAGAAGCGAAACCAGCCGTCCGTGAATGTGGCGCTCCAATTTTAGATCACTTTCGGTTCTCTTCAGTTTCCTGAGCTGTAATACAACTGCCACTACGAGATACGGAGTCAATAGGCCAACTAACAGTCCGACGAAGGGGGCGGCCCCTCCAAGCCCGAATTCCTTGCCAACAACAATCGCGCGTCCCGTCGCTAGTACAAGGATACCTGTGACGAGTATGTAGCCAATGGATCTCAGATACGTCTCCTGCCGCGTGTCAATCAATCTATCGATTGAGGCCGTTGACCTCTCGGCCATTGAAAGGAGTTCATCCAGTTCTTTCTTAATGCTTTCCTGCCTATTACTTTCCTGAGATATTGAAACTGGCGTCATTTACGGGCCTCCGAGATCGCGGCAATCGATTCCATGAATTGCCGGAGTATTTCATCCTGTTCCCGTCGCTGAAGCGACGACGGAACATTACTGCCATGCCACGAAAAGTCCGTTTCATAGGCGCAAGCTTGAATTACATGAACGGCAAAGTTGCTTGAGCCGATCTGCCCCTGAAACTCTCTCAAGGTTCCGCCGAACTCGCCCGTTCCGTCCGGGTGATAATGAT
>CAMDKT010000196.1 GCA_945900935.1 Candidatus Sulfopaludibacter sp. SbA3
CGCTGCCGGTCTCGCCGGTGAGGAGGTTGAGACCGTGGTGGAAGCGCAGACGGAGCCGCTCAACGACGGCGAAATTTTCGATGTGGAGTTCGACCAGCATGAGCGGATTGGGCCTTAGTTGAAATTGTAGCCGGAACGGTAGAGCGTGATCAGTGTTAAGACCAGGAAGACAATGGTAGTGGAGAGGCGGATCCAGCGTAGACGGCCGCGCCAGATGGCGGCGCGTTCGGGGGAGAGTGCGAAAACAGGGGGGGCGAGGGCGGCCCACATTTTGGTGCCGAAGAAGAGGATTAGGGCGCTGGCGGTCCAAAGGAAAAGGTCGGCGGTGGGGACGTGGATGTTGGTCGAGCCGAGGGTATTGTGGGTCAGCAGATGGGCCTTGCGGACTGGTTCCCAGCCTCGGATGACGAGGGCGATCTGTGCAACGAGGGCAATTAGGATGAGGTTGTCGACGCGGCGGGCGGCGTTCCTGAGCAGGGCGAACAGGACGGTCGCGAGGATAACCGTCAACAGGACGTTATTGAAGGCGGGGTTCAGGCCGTGTAATTGAACGATCGCCCAGATGAGGTAGCCGTGCAGGATCATCCATTCGAGTTTGATGACGCGGCACCACGCTATGGCGGATTTGAATCGAATGACGGATAGAACCGTGAACGCCGCCGCGAGCACGAAGAGGTGGTCGATGAGTGTTGACTTGTCATTGAGCCCGCTCGGTACGCCGTTCCAACTGAAATGAGAGGGGATAGCCGGCGGGAGGCTGGAATAGTTGACCAGCACGACGGCGACGTTGAAGAGGAGCGCGAGTAGGGAGGCGATCTCAACGATAAGCCACCGGTTTTTGGAAATCAAAATTGCAGCCTCAACGTAATGATCGAGCCTGCGGAAACTTGGGCAAAGGCCGGCAAAGCGAACGACCGAAACAGGTACTTCACAATTCCATTGTAATTCCTGAGAGGTTTCGGCCCTGGCAGGCACTTCCTCAGTATGGTTGTCGCGCCGCCGGAGAAACGAATTGTCTGGAATGAGCCGATGCTGATTCCGTCAATTGGCGTTGCGGCGGGGGTGCTGCTGGAACGGTTGGCGCCGTTCACTTTGGTGGAAGCGGGCGTGGCGGGCGGACTTTTCGCGCTGCTTGCGCTCGCGCCTGGGCTGGGGGCGCGGAGGCGGGGCTGCGCGGGCCTGGCTTGCTGCGCGCTGGGCCTGGGGACGGCGGTTTGGCATAGGCCGGGACCGGCGCCGGTGATCGAGGCTTCGGCGTCGGAGGCGGTGATCCTCGAAGGCTGCGTGGTGGAGCCGTCCGTGTTTTCGGAAAACCGCGAGCAGTTTACGATGGAACTCGCCCCAGGAGCGCGGGGGCGGGTGTCGCTGAATTTGCGGGAAGGGCAGGCGGCACCGCGGCTGCGCTACGGACAGCGGGTGGAACTGGAGGGGCGCGTGCGGCCGCCGCACAATTTCGGCAATCCGGGCGCGTTCGATTTCGAGGGGTACCAGGCGCGCCGGCAGATTTATTGGAATATATCGACGCGGACGGGCGCGGCGGTGAAGGTGTTGGACGGCGAATGCGGGTCGAAATTGGATGGTTGGTTGTTTGGACTGCGGTCGGAGGCGCTGGAAAGGCTGGAAGCGCTTTACGCCAACGACGCGTATAAAACGATCATGATGCAGGCGGTTCTGACCGGCGAAAATACGCGGATGGAGAAGGCCTGGACTGAGCATTACCGGCGAACAGGGACGTATCACGCGCTGGTGATCAGCGGCCTGCATTTGACGGTGTTGGCAGGGTATTTGCTGGTGGTGCTGCGTTACACGACGGGCCGTCCGGGGCTGTCGTTGCTACTGGCGTTTTTGGCGGCGTGGATCTACGCTGGCGCTAGCGGGATGACGGCACCGATCGGCCGCGCCGCGGGCGGATTCACGCTGTTTCTGCTTAGCCGTTTCTGGCACCGGCAGACGCACATTCTGAATTCTCTGGCGACGGTTGTGGTCTGCTTCCTGCTGGTGGATCCGGGGCAGTTGTTTGAGGGCAGTTTCCAATTGAGCGTGTTAAGCGTGCTGGCCATCGGCGCATTGGCGGGACCGCTGTTTGAGGCCTATACGCGGCCGGTGGTGTTGGGCTTCCGCGACCTGGGACGGACGCAACACGATGTCGATTTGGAGTGGCGCATTTGCTCCCTGCGCGTGGAGGCGCGGCTGGTTGCGCAGACGATAGCCGTGTGGACGCGCATCCCCGAAAAGCACTGCCTGACCGCGGTGGCGCTGGGCGTGCGCACATTCTTCCATCTCTATGAAATCTTCATGCTGTCGGCGGTCGTGCAAGTGGCGCTGGCTCTGCCGATGGCGCTGTTTTTCCACCGCGTTTCGCTAAGCGGCATGGTGGCCAATGTAGTGATTGTGCCGGTGATGAACGCAGTAGTGGTAATCGGATTTCTGGCGGTGCTGACGAAGCTATCCCCGCTTGCGTGGGTGGCCGGAGGGCTGTTGGAGTTCTCGCGCGCCGTGGCCGAATTCTTCTCCCGGCTGGAGCCGGATTGGCGAATTCCCGATCCTCCCATGGGGCTCGCCTTAGCGTTCACGGGCGCGCTTCTTTTGCTGGCGATGGTGTCGCGGCGGAAGTCCCCGGTGCGCTGGATGGCGTTTGCGGCAGTGTGCGTGTTGTTCGGGGTGATAGTGGCGCATCCGTTCGATCCGGTGTTTGAGGCCGGGCAGTTGGAGGTGACCGCGGTGGACGTGGGACAGGGCGACAGCGTGCTGGTGGTGACGCCGGAGGGCCGGACGGTGATCGTTGACGGCGGCGGCGTGCCGGGGTTCAAAGGCCGCCCGAAACCGAAGTTGGACACTGGCGAAGATGTGATTTCAGCGTATTTGTGGACGCGGTCGATTCAGCGTGTCGACGTATTGGCGTTGACCCATGCGCATGAGGATCATAGCGGCGGGCTGGCGGCGTTGATCGCCAATTTTCATCCGCGGGAGTTGTGGGTGGGGGCGATGGGGGAGAGCCCGGTCTGGCAGCGTCTGCGGGCGGTGGCGGAGCGGTACCGCGTGAAGATTGTCTTTAGGAAAGCCGGCGAATCGTTCGCGCTGGGCGGGGCTGATTTCCGTGTGCTGGCGCCGTTTCCCGAATACGTTCCGGATGTCATTCCACGCAATAACGACTCGCTGGTGATGACCGTGCGATTCGGTTCGCGGGCGTTTTTGCTGACAGGCGATGCGGAGAAGGAAGTTGAATGGCGGCTGACCGGCGAGCGCGCGGTGGAGCCGGTGGATGTGTTGAAACTCGGCCATCACGGGAGCCGGACGTCGTCGACCGCCGGGTTTTTGGATCTCGCGCGCCCTCAGTTCGCGGTGGTTTCAGCGGGGCTCGATAATTTGTATCGCCATCCGCATCCGGATGTCGTCGCGCGGCTGGAGGAGAGAGGGGTGCGGATTTTACGGACGGATCGGGGCGGGCTGATCCGGTTCTTGACCGATGGGCGGCGGTTGGATGTTACGGCGTTTCATGGGTTGCGGGCGGCGGGGGAGCGGCGGGTTTTGGCCTCACGCTAAAGAATCGCTACTCGTACGGAATCTCCACTTCCGTGTAGCTGCCGGGAGTAGCGTTGCTCACAATCGCGGCGACTCGAACCACATGACGCCGGACACGCGGCCATTGCGGAGTACTCAGGACCACGATGGCAATCCTTCGCCCTGTAAGGTTTTGCTGATAGCGCATGTTGTTATCGGCCGTAAGGAGTAATTCGAAACCGGCCCGCTCGGCTTCGGTCAGCAGGTCGCCATTTTCCAGCCGATCCCACCCTCTGTCCTTGGCCTTCGTGACTTGGTGCCCCGTTAGATGGGACGCCAACGGGGCGGGCGTGCTGTGATCAAAAAGGACGTTCATCAACGAGCCGGGGCTTCGACGCTGCGGGCAGCAAAGGCCAAAACGGCAATGATCTGCTCCTTCGAAAGGTCAAACCACTCCGCGATCTCATCGACCGTTGCGCCGGCCTCCAGGTTTTGAAATACGGCCGAGACGGGCATTCGGGTATCTCGAAACACCCATGCGCCGCTTAGTCTCCCCGGCACACTCTCTACAGCCGGGCAGTCCGACCACTCCAAACTCGCCATAACAACGCCTCCCTGACTTGAGTATACGCGCGGAAACGCTGGCCTGTTACCCGAAAAGCAATCCGCTACCCGCCCGCCGCCACCCTGTAAAAACTCAAAGTATTATCCCCCTGCTTCACCATCCGGTACCGCGCCAGCAACCCATACCGCTCCTCCAAAACTTCTCGCGAAGCATGTTGCGCCACCACCAGCGGCGCCTTCAAAACAGCCATCGACAAACCATACTCCTCCGGCTCGGTATACGGCGGATCCAGGAACACAATATCGGCCTTGAACCCCGCCAGCGCGCCGGTCGCCTTTCCGCGCAGCACATTCGCTCGCCCCTGCAAACCCAGGCTCGCGATATTCGCCCGCAACACCTCCAGCGCCGCCGTCGATCGCTCAATAAATACGCCGCGGGAAGCCCCCCGGCTCAACGCCTCAATCCCCACCGAACCGCTCCCCGCATAAGCGTCCACAAACACCGCCCCGGCAATCACCGGCCCCAGAATACTAAACATCGTCTCCCGCAACCGGTCCGGCGTCGGGCGTACATCCCACCCCGGCACGCTCGCCAACTTCCGGCTTTTGAATTCCCCAGCGATGACGCGCATCAACCCACCTGCACCAGGCCGTAACGCCGCTGCCAATTCTCCTGAATAAAGTGGACCGCCCGCCGCAGCTCTTCCTCGCTTGGCGGATGATGTATGAACGCTTCCGCCTCGTTCCGCGCCACTTCCAGCAACTCCGCGTCGCGGATGATATTGGCAAATCGCAAAGCGGGCATCCCGCTCTGCTTCGTGCCGAAAAACTCTCCCGGTCCTCGCAGCCGCAAGTCCATCTCCGCAATATAAAAGCCGTCTGTCGATTCCGTCATCGTCCGAATCCTCTCCCTCGCCGGTTCGCCCAACTTCTCCGTCACCAGCAAACAATAACTCTGATCCGCGCCCCGCCCCACGCGCCCGCGCAACTGATGCAACTGAGCCAAGCCAAACCGCTCCGCCTGTTCAATCACCATCACCGTCGCATTCGGCACATCCACTCCGACCTCGACCACCGTCGTCGCCACCAAAACGTGAATCCGCCCGGCCTTGAACGCACTCATCACGGCCTCTTTGTCCGCCTGCGGCAACTTGCCATGCAACAGGCCCACCGCCAAACGCGGAAATACCACATCGCGCAGATCCAGATAGCTCCTTTCGGCCGCCTTCAATCCGGTCGTTTCCGACTCCTCGATCACCGGATAAACAACATAAGCCTGGCGCCCCGCCGCCGCTTCCCGCCCAACGAAACTCCATACTTCCTCGATCCTGGACGACGGCAGATGCTTCGTATGAATCGGCTTTCGCCCAGGGGGCATCTCATCAATCACCGACGTGTCCAAATCGCCGTACAACGTCAATGCCAGCGTGCGCGGAATCGGAGTCGCTGTCATCACCAGCACGTCCGGCTTCACGGTGCCTTTCTCCATCAGCTTCAACCGTTGCATCACCCCAAACCGGTGCTGCTCGTCGACAATCGCCAGTCCCAAATTCTGGAACTTCACGCCCTCTTCCAGAATCGCGTGCGTGCCGACGATGATGTGGGCCATCCCCTGCTCCACAAACCCCCGGATCTTCTCTTTTTCCTTCGGCTTGAATGATCCGGCCAACGGCACGACAACATACCCCAACCGCTCAAACAGGTTCTTGAAGTAGGCGTAGTGCTGCATCGCCAAAATCTCGGTGGGTGCCAACACCGCCACCTGGTAGCCGTTCTCGATCGCGATGATCGCCGCCTCCGCCGCCACCAGCGTCTTCCCGCTGCCGACGTCGCCCTGCAGCAATCGATTCATCGGATGCGGCGCAGCCATGTCCTTGGCAATCTCGCCCAACACGCGCTTTTGCGCCCCCGTCGGCTTGAACGGCAGCATCGCCTTAATCTTTTCGCGCACCCGATCCGTCAACGCAAACCCGATCCCGGTCTCCGCCCTCGCCTTCGTCCGTTTCAACTCCAAGCCGCATTCCAGCCAGAAAAATTCCTCCAGAATCATCCGAAAATGCGCCGGCGAACGATAGGAATTCAACAATCGCAAATCGGCGTCTTCCCCCGGGAAATGGATCGCCTGCACCGCCGCCCACCGGTCCATCAGCTTCAACCGCTCCCGGAATACAGCGGGCAGGAAATCCTCCAACGGCGCTACTTCGTCCAAAACACGCCGCGCCAACGCTCGCATCATCTTCGGCGTCACTTTGCCGGCCGCTTCGTAGATCGGAACCACCCGCCCGGTGTGCAGCGACATGTCGCCGTCCTCATCGTCGGCCGCCAGCATCTCAAACTCCGGATGCATCATCATCAGGTCGCCCTTGTACGGGTCGAACTCCACTTTGCCGTAGATCGAAAGCCGCGTCCCCTCCAGCAGCACATTGGCCAGATAGGCCCCGTGGAACCACTTCCCCGTCAACGTGACGCGGGAAGCGTCCCCAAACTTCGCTTCGAATATGCCGACGTTTTTTCGCCCCACTTTCGGCAGCCGCGTCTCCCGCACATCCACGATCACCGTCGCCATCTCACCGGGTGCCAAGCGGTCAATCGACTTCAAATTACTTCGGTCTTCGTATCGAAAAGGAGGGTAGTGCAACAGGTCATTGACCGTGGTGAGGCCCTTGGCCTCCAGCATCCCCGCCCGGTGGGGCCCGACGCCTTTTACATAAACAAGCGGTGTGTCCAGTTGCACGCGCGATACAATTCCTGTAATGAAACCTGTCAGCCTTCTCCTATTGTGTGCCATCGCGGCCGCCGCCGCCGACCTCCGTCTCGGAATCATTGGCACCGACACCTCCCATGTAACGGCCTTCGCCAAGGTGTTGAACGACCCGGCAAGCCCCGACCACATCCCCGGCGCCAAAATCGTCGCTGCTTTTAAAGGCGGCAGCCCCGACATTGAGTCCAGCGCCAAGCGTGTTGAGGGCTTCGCCAAAGACCTCGCCGAAAAATACAAGGTCGAAATCGTCCCCACGATCGCCGCCCTCTGCGGAAAGGTTGACGCGATCCTGCTTGAATCCGTTGACGGCCGCAAGCATCTCGAACAGGCGAAGGAGGCCTTCAAATGCGGCAAACCGATGTTTATCGACAAGCCTCTCGCGGCAACCTATCCGGACGCCCTCGCCATCGCCAAAGCGGCGAAAGCCGCCAACGTAAAGTGGTTCAGCTCATCCAGTCTACGCTGGGCCGACCCTTTGTCCACGATGAAGAACCCGGCCAACAAGAGCGTCACCGTCTGGGGTCCCGGTCCCAGCGATAAGTCGCACTATTTGGACTTGAGCTGGTACGCCATCCATCCCATGGAGATGCTCTACACCCTGATGGGACCGGGTTGCGTGGAGGTCACGCGAATCTCGTCGCATAACGACGTCGTGGTCGGCAAATGGTCCGACGGCCGCATCGGCACCGTGCAAGTCCTTCGTCCCTATGGCGACTACGGCGCCATCGCCTACGCCGAAAAGAAGACCATCGAGAGCGGCAAGATAAAAAGCAGCTACGTCCCAATGCTCAAGGAAATCATTAAATTTTTTCAGACCGGCGTGTCCCCGGTGAGCGAAGAGGAGACGCTTGAAATCTTCGCCTTTATGGACGCCGCGCAAAAAAGTAAGGAACAAGGCGGCAAGCCCGTCAAGTTGAAGCGGTAGCCCGCGTGCCACACCGCCGTTACCGCGCCGTTACCGAGCCGCGACCGTCAGGGAGCGGGCCCCCCACCGGACCAACTTCGCCAACGATCCGGCACACGCCCGCAAGCGCCGAAGCGGTAGACTAAGAACTTATGTCTGCTCTGTTGCAAGGAAAGACGGCCCTCATTTTGGGGATCGCTAATAAGTGGAGTATTGCCTATGCCATCGCCCAGGCGTTCCGGCGCGAAGGCGCGACGGTGCTCCTTACTTATCAGGGCGAACGCCTCCAACGCTCGCTCGAAGAGATCGGCGGAAACCTCGGCGCGGCGAAGGTGTTCCAATGCGACGTGTCGAAAGATGACGACCTTGCCAACCTCTCCGCCACCCTCGCGCCCGAGTTTCCCAAAATCGATATCGTGGTCCACTCAATCGCTTTCGCCAACAGCGAGGATCTGGCCCGGCCCTTTCTGCAAACGTCCCGCGACGGCTTCAGGCTGGCCACCGAAGTCAGTGCCTGGTCGCTGGTCGGCGTCGCCAACGCCGTTCGCCCCTTGATGACCGATGGCGGCGTAATCATTACGCTGAGCTATCTGGGCGCCCAACGCGTCATTGAAAACTATAACGTCATGGGCGTGGCCAAGGCCGCCCTGGAAGCCTCCGTCCGCTATCTGGCGGGCGAGTTGGGAGCCGATAACATCCGCGTCAACGCCATCAGCGCCGGTCCTATCAAAACTGCCGCCGCTCGTGGTATTAAAGACTTTAGCAAGATATTGGAAGCCATCGCCGCAAAGGCTCCCCTACGCCGGAACTGTACTCCGGCGGAAGTGGCCGACACGGCAGTCTTCCTTGCCAGCGACCTTGGCCGCGGCGTCACCGGAAACACGATTTTTGTGGATTCCGGCTATCAGATTATGGGATTGTGATCGAGGACTATAACTGTGATTAAAGTCGAAGGTGTTACCAAGCGCTACGCTCGCTTCACGGCGGTCGATAACGTCTCCTTCGAGGTTGGGAAGGGTCAAATCGTCGGTTTTCTCGGCCCCAATGGCGCCGGGAAGACAACCACGATGCGGATTTTGACCTGTTTCCTGCCTCCGTCGGAGGGCAAGGCCAGCGTGGCCGGATTTGATGTTCTGGAACAGCCAATGGAGGTGAAGAGGCGAATTGGCTATTTGCCGGAAACGCCGCCTCTCTACCCGGACATGGAGGTGGGCGAATATCTGGATTTCGTCGGCAAGCTGAAGGGCTTGCGCGGCAACGATCTGGCCAAGCGCATCAGCGAAACCTCCGATAAGGTCAACATCGGCGACGTCCGCAACAAGTTGATCGCTAAGCTATCCAAGGGTTACCGGCAGCGCGTCGGGATCGCTCAAGCGCTGCTGCATAATCCAGACGTTCTCATCCTGGACGAGCCGACATCGGGTCTCGATCCCAAGCAGATCCTGGAGACGCGCGATCTGATCAAAGGCCTCGCCGGGGATCACACGATCATTCTTTCGACGCACATTCTGCCCGAAGTGGAGTCCACTTGCGAGCGGGTCGTCATCATCTCGAAAGGCA
>CAMDKT010000197.1 GCA_945900935.1 Candidatus Sulfopaludibacter sp. SbA3
ATTGAACGATCTCAGCTCAAAATGAAAATGGACAAGAAGCAGTGAGAGGGATCGTTGTTAGATTAGCGAGAACTCGGTAGTCTTGAGAAGCCAGCAAATCTACGGATATACCGTCGGCGGCCCGGTGGTGATTCCCAAAATCTATGACGGGCACAACAAGCTGTTTTTCTTCTATGCGCACGAGTACCGGCCCCAGCAGATTGCGATCAACGGGGGCAACCCCATCCGGCTGCGCGTGCCATCGGCGGCCGAGCGCGCGGGCGACTTCTCCCAGAGCCGCGACCAGAACGGCGCGCTGCTCCCGGCTTTGATGGATCACACGACAGGCGCGGCGTTCCCGGGCCAAAGGATTCCGGCCGGACGCCTCTACGCCCCCGGCGTAGCGGTGCTGAATCGCTATCCGCTGCCGAACGTGACGCAAACGACCGGGACGAACTACAACTACGAGACGGCGGCGCCGACCTACCCGCAGTTGACCCAGCAGCCCGCCGTCAGATTGGACTACCAGGCCACGTCCAAGCTACGGTTTTCGGGCAAGTACTCCGGGCAGCGGCTACGGCCCGTAGCGCAGCCGGGCATTATTGAGGGCTTCTCGGATGCCTACGTGCCGTATCCCTTCATTACCAACTACGGCATAACCGTAACGTACATGATCGGCCCCAAAACCTTCATCGAAGGCACGTACGGGTCAATCCAGAACGATCTCGCGGGCGGCAACGAGAACGGTATTCTCATCAACGAGGAGTCCAACCGCTTGAAGAGCCTCGCCAACTTTCCGATGCTCTATAAGGACGCCGGCGTGATGGACGAGCGCTACTACGGCTTCGGTGTGATGCAGAAGCAGAAGCCGCCGTTCTGGGACGGCAAGTCGTTGAACCTGCCTCCGACCTTTGGCTGGGGCAACCGCATCGGGGCGGCGCCGCCGCAGCAGCGGTATCCCGGTTGGCTGAACACCAACCGGACGCGGGACGTGGCGATCAGCATGACGCACGTTATGGCGCGCCACACAATTAAGGTCGGCTACTATTACAACAACAGCTTCAAGGCGCAAAACGTGGGCGCCGGCGGAGTTGCCAACCTGAGCTTCCAGGGTTTCGTGAACTTCGGCAACGACACCAACAACATCCTCGACACCGGGTTCGGGTACGCCAACGCGGCGACTGGAGTCTTCTCGCAATACCTCCAGGCTTCCCGCTTTATCGAGGGCAACCTGGTCTACAACCAGAACGAGTTCTTCCTTCAGGACAACTGGAAGGTAAACAACCGCCTGACGCTGGATTACGGAATGCGGTTTGTCAACCAGCAGCCGCAGTACGACAAGTTCCTGCAGATGTCGAACTTTTTCCCGGATCAGTGGAAGGCCGCGAGCGCACCGGTGCTGTACATCGCAGGGTGCAGAAGCGGCGCGACAACGTGCTCGGGCAACGACCGCAACGCGATGGATCCGCGCAACAGGGCAATTCTGTCGGCGACGGGCGCGGCCAACACGCAGGCGGCCATCGGCACCCCGATTCCCGGTACCGGCAACTTGCTGAACGGGATCAGGAAAGCCGGCGACGGGATCGCCAAGACGAACTACGAGTGGCCCACGATGGTCTTTGGACCGCGGTTCGGATTTGCCTATGACGTGACGGGGAAGCAGAACTGGGTGATTCGCGGCGGTGGCGGACTGTACTACGACCGGCCCGACGGAAACACCACCTTCTCGACGCCGGGCAATCCGCCCACCGCGACGGCGCAAGACCTTCGCAACGGGCAATTGTCGACGCTCGGGCAGGGGCTGAGCCCGCAGCCGATACCGACGCTGATCACCTTCCAATACAAGGCGCAGGTCCCGGCGTCTTGGCAATGGCAGGCCGGCATTCAGAAATCGCTGCCGTGGGCGCTGGTCGGAGACATGACATATGTCGGGAACCACGGGTTCAACCGCATGGGCGGCCTTCAGGGCGGAACACGCCAGAACCTCAACGCGGTGGACATCGGCGCGGCGTACCTGCCTGCGAACCAGGACCCGACCCTTGGCGCCAACGCGGTTCCCGGCCAGACGGCCTATACCTCGAATCTGCTTCGTACCTTCCGGGGTTTCTCCGGAATCGAAGAGAACCAGACGGACTTCTATGACACGTATCACTCCCTGCAGTTCAACGTGAACCGGCGGTTCCAGAGTGGGTTCTCGTTCGGCGCCAACTACACGTACGGGATCACCCTCACTGGTAACACCGGGTTGGTCAAGCGCCTGCAGCACGCGCCCGACGGGACGATCTCGCTTCGTTCCGATCAGGCGGCGTACGAGCAGTTGATGTCGACGCGGGATGTGATTCCTCACTTGTTTAAGGCCAACGGTATCTGGGACAGCCCGGGCGTCAATAACCACGGCGGCGTGCTCCGCGCGCTGACCAGGGACTGGCAGGTCTCCGGCGTGCTGACGGCACAGTCGGGGTCGGCCTACGACCTCGGCTACGGTTACGTGAATAATGGCTTCAATGTGAATATCACAGGGTCGCCCGACTGGGCCGGGCGGGTGATTATCAACGATATGGCCAAGCTCGGCGGCGGATGTTCCGATAACCAGTACGGCCAGTTCGATGCCTCGCAAATACGGGGGCCGGGCTATCGGAGCGTGGGTATGGAGTCGGGCCGCCAATATCTGCGCGGATGCTTCCTCAAGCAGTTCGATATGTCGGTGGTACGCCGGATCCGCGTCACCGCCAGTGAGAGGTACCGGGTGGAGTTGCGGGCCGACTTCTTCAACCTGCTCAACACCTCGAACATCAATGGCCGCAGCGGCACGGCTCAGTTCGACAACCCGACGAGCATGACGCTGATCAACAACCAGTACAATGCCGACGGCAACGTGAACCAGAGCCGTCTGACGCCGCGGAACGCCGGCTTCGGCGCGGCAACCGGCGCCAGGGAAATGCGTAACATTCAGATCCAGCTCCGGTTCCAGTTCTGAGGCGAAGCGCCCATCTTGCGGCTCAGATTTACTTCTAGCCGTAACTCCATCGTCAAATTGAAGAGGGCCGGCGAACAAAGCCGGCCCTCTTTCTCATATGTATCCCATCGCTACAGCCCTCCTTTTCACTCGCAGCTTCGCCGCTTCCCAGCGTGCCTTTGTCAACAGGACATTTCTACTTTGCCTTGACACCCTAAACCTTGGCCGGCATGTAGATCGACGTGGTCTGGCGCGCTGTTGCCGGCGAATCCCAGGATGCGCAGCCGGCCGCGGCGCGCCTCAGAGAGTTGCTGCATGCCGCCTGGGCCCCAACGGAGAACCGGGAGGCGGCGCAATTTGAGCTGGTCGAGGAGCCAGTCCGTTGTTTCGGTGGTGCTGGAGAAAGTTCCGGGGAAGACTTCGGAATGGGTGAGCAGCATTCGCTTGCGGCTTATAGAGGCGTCCCTGGCGAACCGCGGAAAGACATCCATGCCGGCCGGGTCGATGTCCTTGCCGGCGTAGTCCGTGTGGAGGCCATCGAGGAGCAGGACCGAGTCGATCCGTGAATAGGAATGGCCGAGGATGGCGCGGACGGCACCGTACCCGGCGCTGAAAGCCGAGAGAATGACGGGGCGGTTGGCGGAGCCGGCGTTGGCCTCGGCGAGCAAAGACTGGAAGGCTTCGGGGGGATTAAAGGCGTCCTGGCAGACACCGGAACCGGTGCCGAGATGGATTGCGATGACAGTCGCGTGCGCAAATGCGGCTGCGACAGATTGTTCCGGCAACCAGGCATCGCCGTGGAAGTGCAGGATGACTGGCGACGCCGGTCCGGGGTGTCCGATTGTCAAGGCTCGACCAGCGCGGCGGCTGTTCGAGGCTTTTTGCACGATACGGTCATGGCTGCGCGCTTGTTCCGTCATTGGCGACGGGTTCTGCGCCATTTGGAAGGCCAGACCAGCGACCAGCGCGGCGCTCAACATGCCGCTATTCTACCGGGCGAGGGGGTGTTATCTTTCCCATAATTTTTCGGACATACTCCTGTGTTTCGGGGATTGAGGGAATGCCGCCGGCCGCGTCGACACGGGCGGGCCCGGCGTTGTAGGCGGCTAATGCTTTGGCGATGTCGCCGCCGTAGCGGTCGAGCATTTGTTTCAAATATTGTGTGCCGGCTGCGATGTTTTGGCTGGGGTCAAAGGGATCGGAGACTTGCAGGCTTTCGGCGGTGGATGGCATGAGCTGCATGAGCCCCATGGCGCCCACGGGCGAAACGGCGCAGGGGGAATAGGCCGATTCCGCTTCAACCACGGCCTGCACGAGCCGGGAGTCCAGTTTTTGGCGCGCCGCTTCCCGGTCAATTATCGGTTTGACCTCGGCTGCGGACGTGGGCGGGCATTCGGGCGGCGGCGGCGCTGCGGAGGCGACTACACTTCCGTTACTGTCGGCGAACGGCGGCGGGTAGTTCCGTTGAATGACTTGTAGTTGGCGCTCTACGCTGAGCTTCTGGCGTTCGATGGCGGAAAGCTGTCTGGTGACCGGCGGCAGTTTTTTTGGCGCCGCGTCTTGCGCCCATGCGCAGGTCAGGCAAAATAGTCCAGCAACGATCATTCTCCACATCTGTTCTCTCATCGGCAGCGCCGCGCCATCGCAATAGATAAGATTTTTCGGATAGGTTGCGGCGGCGTTATCCTAAGGGGAGCGATGAGTGCCGTTTTTCCGACGCAGCAACCGTTTCGCCGCCGATCGATTGTGGGCGAACTCCTTGAAGAACGCCAGAATCTTCGCGACGCCGCCCGTTCGGCGGCCGACCTCGGCGCCCGCGCATTAGTCAAAAAGCAGACGGCGGACGGCTATTGGTGCGGTGAGCTGTTGGCCGACATTTCACTGGAATCCGATTACGTTCTGTTGGAATTGTGGCTCCATCCGCCGGAACAGGGCGTCTGGAATCCGCCGTCCAAGCGCCGCTTGGAAAAAGTTTGCAGACGCATTCTCTCGCAGCAAATGGCCGATGGCGGGTGGTGGGTGTACCCGGACGGCCCGGCCGACATCAATTCGACGGTCAAGGCGTACACGGCGCTGCGGATGTGCGGCCACTCGCCGAACTCGACGCCGATGCGGGCGGCTTGCAACCGCATTCACTCGCTTGGCGGTCTGCAGGCCTGCAACAGTTACACGAAGATCAATTTGAGCCTCTTCGGCCTCTATCCGCGGAAGTACGTGCCGACCATCCCGCCGGAGTTGGTTCTGGTCCCCGGCGGGTCCCTTTATATGGGCGGCATGCTGTACGAGATGGCGTCGTGGACCCGGGCGATTGTGGTGCCGCTGTCGATTGTGCAATCGGTGGGCGGCGTGCGGCCAACTCCGGAGGGGATCAGCGTCGACGAATTGATCCTGCCGGGCGTGAGGCTCGGGCTGCCGAAGCGCGACCGGTTCTTGTCGCTCCTTTTTCATCAGGTGGACAAGCTGTTGAAGCTGTGGGAGCGGCGCGGACATCGGGACGCCCGCACCGCGGCGATCCGGCAGGCCGAGCGATGGATGCTGGATCATTGCCGGAACAGCGATGGTTTGGGCGCTATCTATCCGGCCATCCAGTACACCGTGATGGCGCTGGAGGCGCTCAATTATCCGAGTGATCACCCGGATTTGATAGAGGCGAAGGCGCATTTCGAACGTTTGATTACCGAGACCGATGAGGATCTCTATTTTCAACCCTGCTTTTCGCCGGTCTGGGATACCGCTTACGCCGCATTCAGTCTGGCGGAGGCGGGCTACCCGAATGCAGAGGCGCTGCGCAAATCCGCCGATTGGCTGCTCGCCAAAGAGATCCGCCGCCGGGGAGACTGGGCTGTCAAGCGGCCCCATCTGCACCCCTCCGGCTGGGCCTTCGAGTTCAACAATGAGCACTACCCCGACATAGATGACACGGCCATGGTGCTGCTGTGTCTGGAACATAGCGTGGCCTCCGATCCGGAGAAGCAGCGCGCCGTCGAAATGCGGGCTTTGGCCTGGTTGAAAGGCATGCAGTCGCGCGACGGCGGCTACGCGGCCTTCGACGCCGATAACGACTGGGGTGTGCTGAACTCGATTCCGTTCTCCGATCACAACGCGATGCTGGACCCGACGTGCCCCGACATTACGGGCCGCGTGCTGGAAGCACTGGCGCGGCGCGGGGTGCCGAAATCCGACCCCGCCATCCACGACGCGGTTCGGTATCTGGTGAATAGGCAGGAGAAAAACGGGAGCTGGTATGGGCGTTGGGGCGTTAACTATCTCTACGGAACGTTTCTGGCGCTGCGTGGTTTGCGGGCGGCCGAATATGACGATCCGAACCTCTACCGGCGCGCGGCCGACTGGGTTGTTTCCGTTCAGAACGCCGATGGCGGGTGGGGCGAGAGCTGTCTGTCCTATGTGCGCGATGAGTTCGTCAGCGCGCCGTCGACGCCATCGCAAACTGCCTGGGCGCTGTTGACGATGCAGGCCGCCGGGCGCAAGGAATCGCCATACGCCGAACGAGGCGTGCGGTATTTGATCGACACGCAGAGCGAGGACGGCTCGTGGCCGGAATCGCTGGCGACCGGGACCGGTTTCCCGAACGTCTTCTACATGCGATATACAATGTACAGGCATTACTTCCCGCTCTGGGTTCTGGGACTCTACTCACAATGACACGACGCACACTGCTCGCCGCTACCGCCCTTTCCGCCTCCCGCGTCCGAGGGGCGAATGAGAAGGTGAATGTTACATTGATCGGACTCGGCGGACGCGGCCGGGACCACGCGAATTTCTATGCGCAGGTTGCCGCGGCGAATATTGCCGGCATTTGCGATGTGAACCAGGCGGCTCGGGAGCGAGGCGTGGCGCTGGTGGAAAAGCTGACCGGCCGCAAGCCGAAAGAGTATTCGGACATGCGGCAGGTTTTCGACGATAAGAGCGTTGACGCCGTTTCCATGGCGACGCCGAATCACTGGCACGCGCTGGGGACAATCTGGGCCTGTCAGGCGGGCAAGGATGTCTATTGCGAGAAACCGGCCAGCCATAACATATATGAGGGGCGGCAGATGATTGCCGCCGCGCGTAAGTACGGGCGGATGGTGCAGGTGGGGTCGCAGAGCCGATCTATTGCCCATAAGATCGAAGCCATCCGGCTGCTGCATGAAGGCGTGATTGGCAAGGTGTATCTGGCCAAAGGGCTTTGTTATAAGCGGCGTAAGTCGATTGGGCGGAAGCCGAATCTGCCAACGCCGCCGGCGGGAGTCGATTGGAATACGTTTCTGGGACCGGCACCGCTCAGGCCGTTTAATGAGAATCGTTTTGCCTATAACTGGCACTGGTTCTGGGATACCGGCAATGGCGATATCGGGAATCAGGGCGTGCATGAAATGGACATTGCGCGATGGGGCCTGGGGAAATCGGAACTGCCGAAGAGCGTGTACTCATTCGGGGGTAAGTTCATTTACGACGATGACCAGGAGACGCCGAACACGCAGACGGCTATCTTCGATTACGGCGACGCGCAGATGGAGTTCGAAGTGCGCGGATTGATTACTCCGGAGGAAGGGAAGCTGGCCATTCGCGGCGGTAACACCGTGGGTAACATTTTCTTCGGCAGTGAGGGCGTGTTAGTCGTGGATCTAATGGGATATCAGGTTTACAAAGGGGAAGAGCAGACCAAGGTGATGGATGTTCGCTACAAGGAGCCGCGCGCGTGGGACACGGCACCGCACATGGCGAATTTTGTGGAGGCGGTGAAGAGCCGGAAGACGGCGGGACTGCATGCCGAAATCGAGATTGGCGCCGGGGCGGCCGCGCTATGCCACATGGCGAATATCAGTTATCGGCTGGGCCGAAAGCTGGCTTTTGATCCGCAATTGATGCGGTTCATCGGTGATGCCGAGGCGAACCGGATGATTACCCGGGAGTATCGACGGCCGTATGTTGTGCCGGAGAAAGTCTAGCCGGCTTTGCACATGCCGAATTCGTTTGCGGCCTTTAGGCGAGGGTCTTGCCGTGTAAGCTTGCCGACCGCTTTGCGGGGGATGAGCGGCGTGTGGGAAACGGTGGTGAGGTAATTGGGAATGTGCCAGGGATCTTCTTCGGATGTCATCCAGCCGGTGCGGTCGAATTGCGATAAGTTAATCGGCCGTGAGTAACCGCGCAGTGTTCGTTCGCCGCGGGAATTGAAGTAATGTTCGAAGTAGGACATCGCTAACTCGCGGAGGGTTTTGTAGACAGGCTCGCGGTAGCGCAGGCCGGAGTAATTGGATTTGCCGATGGCACCCCAGAGTCCGTCCCGGCGGACGAGGGTGATGACATGGTCGTCATCGCGTTGGGCTTGCAGATCGAGCACCAGCGGTGGGTGGCCCAAGAGTCGAAGCGCCGTGGCGGCTAAGAGCGCTCCCTCCACGCAGTGACCGCGGCGCTCCCGGAGGAGGCGGCGAGGCGACCGGCACGAGACGCTGGGATCGTAGACGACCTCTTCATCCAGGAAACGCTGAATCTTCTCCGGCGAGACTAGTTTGCGGAAGACAGCGCGCTCTTGGCGAGTAAATTGAAAGGGGTCGGCGATAAGGCCCGGCATAGTTGACTCTTCGTAATGTACCCCAACGCCAGCCGCGGATAAAGGGAATAATTAGAATTTTCGTCGGAATAAGCCGAGAGCGATACCGGTCAGGCCAAGGGCGAGCAGGACCCAGGTGCCGGGCTCTGGCACCGGGGTGTCAGGCGGCGGCGAAGAAAGACGCGGGGGGCCGGGGGGCGGCGGATCATCTGACGGCGGGGGGGGCGGGGGCGGGCCGAAGATCGATAGTGTACCCGGCGGGGGTGTGGTTGGCGGCGGATTCGATGGTGGCGGGCCATCTCTGGGATGGGGGGGGAACGGCTGTGGCCATCGCGGCGGCGGCGGCGGGTATTCCCATAGATTGCCGGGAGTAAAGGGCGACGGCGTCCGATTGGGTGGTTCGGGAGGCACTAGGAGGGAAGAGATCACCAGCGGCCGGGCGGCTCCGATATGTGCCGAACTGATCGAAAACGGTCCAAATATTGGGGCGGTGGCCGTAGGTTCCGGGGTACCGGCGGTTGTTGAACCGCTTAGCGGTGTGGCGGGGTCCCCTTCGCCACCGCTGATGTCGGCCACACCGAATACCGGGCTGAACATTCCACCGGCCGTCCCGACGGGCGGCAACATCTCTTGTGGATCGGGCACCGGTAAGACACTGGTCATGTCCACGTTGGTCCCGATTTGTTTTGGATTATGGAATATTTCGGTTTCAATTGCCAGCTCGGGCGGCAGGGCGGGGGAACGCATCAGTTGCGCCTCACGGACGGCTTGA